>CAZFVB010000013.1:0-45042 GCA_964522375.1 uncultured Chloroflexota bacterium | reverse complement strand
GGAGCACATCACCGATCAGGCCGTCATCAATCATCTCGCGGGCCTGGAGGAAACTATCGCGCCATCGGTGTGTGCAATTTACAGCTAACGCAATATTTGCGGTTCGGAGGGCCTGAATGACTTCATCGGCGTCGGCAAGGGAATATGTCAGCGGTTTTTCAGACCAAATTGCTTGTATTCCATAATTGTTGTTGGCAATGTCGAGGAGGATGTCCTTACGCGGTTTCATCGACGTGCAGATGCTGACAATTTGAGGTCGTGTTCGATCCAGCATCTCGCGATAATCCTCAAAGAGGGCATCAATCCCCCACTTGGCGCGGGCCGCGTCGCGTTGCTCCGTCCAGGTGTCAGACAGGCCAACGATCTCGATTTCCGGAACTGCGGACATGCAACCAATATGGGCGTGCGGCAAGTGCCATCCGTCGTACTTGCTTCGTTCCTCGTCCCACGTGCTTGCGATACGACCAAGCCCGATGACGGCAGCACGAGTCATTGGCGATAATCTTTCTTTCGTCGATGCGGGAAGAGTATGGCGCACATGACAGACTTCTGCATCCGGGTGGGGATTCAGTAGGAATGCCAGAATGATTCGATGGCGAGATTTATTGCTACTGGTTGCCATTACAACGGTGCTTGTTGGCTGTGGTGAGACCCGATCAGCAAATGTCACACCGTCTTCTACCCCCACCATTCCGACGACTGCTCTTACGAATAGTGAATGGCCGTCGGTGTACTCAGATGCTGCTGCTCTGGCAGGTCGCCGCGTCGATCTTCGTGGTCGCGTTTACAGCGACCCTATCTTCAATAAAGAAGGCATGGTCTTTAGCGCTTGGGTTGATTTTGACAACGATCAACTGTCCACCACGTTTCGGGTTGCAGGTGTGACGGCCGGCATAGAAAAGGACGACTTTGTATGGGTACTAGGTCGTGTTGTGGATGTAGCAGTTCTAGCTGGAGCCAATGGGGATGATCCTCTAGTCGAGGTCGAGCAACTTACGGTGACGGACCGAGTGGGGGTTCGACCTGCGGAAAGAATTCTTAACGTGCGGCAGGCGCTGGAGCACAACGGAGTTCGAGTAATGCTTGAACGGGTGGAATTCGCGGATGAGGAAGTTCGAATCTATGTTGCCGTTGAAAATAGGGGGCAGGAGGTTCTGAGGGCTTTCGGTACAGGGCTTCGTATCGAGCTTGGTGACGCGCACATTTCAGCGGTTATTCCAGTTGGTAAAGGGGTGAGCCCTCCACGTGGTTTGGTTGAGCCTGGCGTCACGGAGTCGGGTGGCTTTCAGTTTCCGGCCTTCGATCCGAAAGACGGATCTTTTGTGGTGAGGTGGATCAACTTGGGTTTTGAGTCGGACAGGGAATCACCGGAGCGGTGGGTATGGTTGGTAGATCCCTCGGGAACTATTCGTCCGGAAGGTTGATTGGAACTTCGCCTCGCTAATTTGTTTGGGACCGGATGTTTCGGTGATTGGGTGAAGCGTCACCCGCAACGATGGCAAGGGCGGCTGATAGACAGGCAAAGCCAAGCAAGCCGAAGGCCGAGGCCCCGTATCCGATACCGTCAATCGAGAGTCCAAGGAGTAACGGCGTTATTACCACGCCTATGTCGCGTATGAATGCATGGGTGCCGAGCGCTACGCCGATTCGGTCGCGCGGTGAGCGGTCTACAACCATCGAGGTAACCATCGGTACGGCGCCGCCGCCTAAGCCGAACGCTAGTCCGAACAATACGTAGGTGGCTACGTCTCCCGCCTGGATCACAAGGACGCTCACTAATCCCATAAATATGGCGCTAGGTACATATACCCGAACTCGACCAAACCGATCAGAAAGGGCTCCAGCCGCTATTGCTACAGGAAATCGCATCAGCGTAGATATGGAGATGGCAAGTCCGACTAGGGCTGGTTCGAGTTGTAGTCCTTGAGTTCCATATACCGGGTAGAGAACAGCTTTGAATCCGAAGATAGGAAATGTGAGGGCGACAGTCATGAGGTTCACGATGGCCAGTCGGCCGGGCGTGTAAATGAATCCCCGAAGGCCCAATGTGTGTTTCGACCGTGGTCGCTTTCCATGAACATGCTTTACATAAAGTTTCACCAGTGCGACGGCTAAAAGGGAAGGAACAATTGTTGCCAGGAGGCCAAATCTCCAGCCTGCCAATGATGCGACAAGACCGACAATGGCTGGGGATAGGAAGCCCCCGACCATTTGTGCCGCACTGATCGTGCCGAGCATTTGCCCGCGAGATTCTTCTGGTGCTTCGCGAGCGACGTACGCTTGGGCAGCCGCTCCGGCGACGCTCGAGCCACTACCTTCGATGACGCGTCCTGCGAACAGAAGTGGATAGATGGGGGCTAGTGCGCTGACTGATACTCCTGTGATGACCAGTAGTGCGCCGGTATAAAAAAGAGGATGTGAAGGCAGTCGGTCAATCAGGCCACCGGCCGGGAGATCAATGACTAAGCGAGCAATCCCAAACGCCGAAATCAGGGCGCCAAGCGCGGTGAAGGAGACCCCGAATTCTGAGCTTATTTCGCCTAGTAGGGGAGCCAGGGCCCCATTCCCAAAGGCTGTGGCAATCGTAATGGCCATTACGGCCAGCACATCTTTCGGAAGATGTAATGCGGAGAGCCAGGCAGGTTTTTGACGAGATGTCACAAGCGGAGCACCAGCTTTTGAACGAGAATCTACGGTCTGGTCGATCGGGACGTTTCGGTATCGATGTCCAGGGCGCGCCCGACGACCGAAGATTCATAAGCCGTCATTACAAGGCTAAGGTTTCGACGACCTTCGGCGAGGGTGTGTAGGGGGCGCGCGCCACGCCTTACGGATTCAGCAAACTGTGAAAAGATCGCCCCGAACCCGCCGTGGTCGGCGGATGAACTGACCTCCAAGGATTCGGAAGTTCCACCCGTATGCAGGACCGGAGTGTCTCCCTCAAGGCGAATGGAGCCTCGATCTCCGTGGATCTCGGTTACGTTCAATGCGCTGGCAGCACTCCAGGCGGCAAGCACAATTGAGGTAGCCCCATTTTGGTGCCCGAGGATAACCGTCGCGGTGTCATCTACATCTTGTTGCTTAACGTTCGTGGCAACGCGTGCAAAAATCTGTGTGACCGGCGCGCCGATCACGTGCTCGGCTGAGTAGAGATTGTGATAGCCGTTGTCGAGTAGTGCACCACCGCCCGATACGTCACGCCGAGACCTCCAGTCGGGGTCATAACCATCAGCACCGGTGTACCAATGAGAACCCATGCTCTCCATTCGAAACATAAATGGTGCGCCGATGTTTCCAGCCCGAACGACTGATAGGGCTGTAGCCATCTTGGGAGTATGAAGGTAGTTGTGCATAATTCCCGCCGGCACGCTGTGTTTAGCAACGGCGGCAAGTATTCGGTCTGCGTCCTCGAGCGATGTCGCCAAAGGCTTTTCGCTTAGGAAGGGCATGTGAGCTCGAGCTGCTGTCAGGCATGTTGTGGCGTGGTACACGTGGGGAACTGCGATGTCGATCGCATCAACGAGATTGGCATCAAGCAGGTCACCCAGGCTCTCAAACCGGGCCGTTTGGGGGACGCTGAATTGTGCACCAAGCAGGTCCCGGCGTACTTCGGTGGGATCGACGACGGCAGCCACCGTCCAGGCATCGTTCACACGAAGCAGGGCAGGCACATGGCCCTGTTCCATGACTCGACCACAGCCGACGAGACCAAGTTTTAGGGGCTTCATGCTTACCGGTTCGGTTTGCTTAGATCAAACCCTAAGTGACTGGTCAGATAACGGGAGTTGACCTCTAGGCTTTCCCGCGGCGTGGTTTGTGATACATCAAGCTCCACGGTCAGCCAACCGTCATAGTCAGCCTCGCGAGCGACCTCAAGAATGGCTGGTAGGTCGACAATTCCGGTTCCGAGTTCTCCGAAAAACCCGATCCGTGGGGCATGGCCCTCGGGGCTTGGGATTTCAGGACGGTCGGTGTCTAGCTCAGGAACGTAGTCCTTAATGTGCATGTACACGAGAATGTCTCGATACGTTGATGCGACTTCAACAGGATCATCGCCAGCCTTAGCAATATGCGCAGGGTCTAATGCAAGCTTGACGAGATTCGTGTCGACGAGATCGAAAAACTGAGTGATTTCATCACGATCCTGAATCACGGTGTTCCAGTGCGGGTGAAGTCCAGTGGTGATGTTGAGATCCTTGGCGGCAGCTCCGATCTCGGCTGTGCTTTCGGCTAGTCGCTGTAGATCTTCGGTTGATGGGGGTCCATCTCGTCGGCTGGGCCCGATCACGAGTTGGTGGGACCCTACTTCGTGAAGAAACCGAACGATTTCAAGGTTGTGTTGGATAGCCTCGCGTTGGGTGCTCGGATCGTGCAGTGGCCCTCCGCCATACAGGGCTGAAAGTTGCAGCTCTCGAGCGTCCAGCATGTCTTTAAATTCGGATGGTCGATCTTTGAACTGGCTTACGACCGTGCCAAATGTTTCTGTTCCCGAATAGCCAAAGCTGCCAATGTCATCTAGAGCCTCGACAAGGTGATCCCCCCATGTGATTTGGTGGCATGAGCAGCGGAAAGTAGCCATACAGTGTTCCTAATATGAGATACGAATAAGCAGGAAGCTAAGGTGACCGTACGTCGATCGACGGTTGTGGGCAAGCAGCGGTGTGCCAGAGAAGACTGTGCAACAGTTGGCCCCGGCGGGTTGTCGTGATGTACATGTCAGTAAACAAGGCTATGCCAATATTGGATTGAGTAGGCCGATAGCGTTAGGAGACCAAGAATGGGTCAAGAAATGCAAGGTAAGGTCGCGATTGTTACTGGGGCTGGGAGAGGAATTGGTCAGGCAATCGCGGAACGTTTTGCTGCGGAAGGAGCAGCGGTACTTGTTGCTGACATAGATCGTGAGGTTGCCGAGGCAGTCGTATCACACATTGTTTCGCAAGGGGGAAACGCGGTTGCACAGGTCACAGACGTTCGAAACCGCGTCGACATCGTCTCCATGTTCGATAAAGCAGAGGCGGCATTAGGGCCAATTGACATCCTTGTGAACAATGCAGGTATTGGAGGCTCGTCTTCAATAGAAGAGCAAGACGTTGACGCGTGGGACAACATGTTTGCGGTGAACGTACGAGGTGTATTTCTCGGATTGCAAGAGGCCACCCGACGTATGCGCGTTCGGGGATCCGGGACAATAATTAACATTGCATCGGCAGCCGGAAAGATTGGCCGGAGCTACATGACTAGTTACTGCGCTACAAAGCATGCGGTAATCGGTATTACGCGTGCTGCAGCTCACGAATTGGCTAAAGATGGAGTTCGGGTCAACGCAATTTGTCCAGGCATTGTGGATACGAGGCTATGGAAAGAAGATCTAAACCCTCATCTCACGGAACTCGAAGGCCATGATGATCAAACGGCCTGGGATTTTCGAGTGGCTGCAATTCCTATTGGCAGGCATCAGGTTCCAGAGGACGTTGCCAACGCGGCTTTTTTGTTGGTTTCCCGGGAAGCGTCCTATATCACCGGTGTCTCGCTCAGTGTTGATGGTGGCATGGTGATGCATTGAACGGGTTGGTCGGCGGGTAATGATGGATCAACTTTTTCCAACCATGGTGGTTGGCAGTCTTCCTCGGCCAGTATTTATTCGTGAACTGATCGAACGTCGGAAATTTGGCGAGGCTTCAGAAGCCGAGACCTCCATGGTTCTAGATGATGCCGTTCCTGCAGCGATTCGCCTACAGGAGGCTGCCGGTGTCGACTTTGTGTCGGATGGCGAATGGCGTCGAGAGAGCTACGTAAAGGTTTTTGCCGACGCGGTGGCTGGGTTTGGCGCTGATCTTATTCGTCCCCGCCCCGGGAGTGGTGCTGCTGCATATCCAGCTGTGATCTCTGCGTTGCGCCAAGAGCGGCCGCTTGCTGTTGCAGAAGCCAAGTTTCTTCTGCAATCCACGACGCGCCGCACAATCGTTGCACTACCCTCCCCATATACGATTGCTCGGCGTATGTGGAGTTCAGACCATTCGACTGCTGCGTATCCTACTCGGGCCTGTTTTATGGAAGCTTGCATCCCGATCGTTAACGAAGAATTGAAGCGTCTGACAGAGTTAGGTATCGATGCGATACAGCTTGATGATCCGTGGCTGGTTCTTTTGGTTGACCCTGAGTACCGGGCACGCGAACACATTAGGGATATCTCGGCTGAGATTGAAATGTCAATTAGGGGCGTGAATGGGGCTGTTCAAGACGTGCACCATCCTTTTATCTCGGTCCATTTGTGCCACGCCCATGGGAGTCGAAAGCACAGTACCCGCGGTCCGTATGATGAAATCATTGGAGCCCTTTCGCAGATGAATGTGCATCGGTTTGCTATGGAATTCGCGACGCCGGATGCCGGTGGGATAGGTGTTTTGGCAAGATTTCCTCAGGACAAGATTCTTGGTCTCGGAGTTATTGACCATACGGATCAGATGATTGAAACACCTGAAATTGTCGTGGAACGGGTGGAGGCAGTGATGAAACACGTGTCGCCGGATCGACTAACCTTAAATCCAGATTGTGGATTTGCCCCCTCCAGTATTAATCCTATGGATTTAGATGAAGCCTATTTGAAGCTGAAGGCGCTTTGTGATGGCGCGGAAATGTTGCGAGGCCGGCATGGCTGATGATGGAAGCGCTACTGATAAGTGATTCCTGTTGTGCGAACAATAGGTGGTGATTTACCTCCTAGCGGTATTCACGGGGTGTTGTCGCAGGACCGACTCATCCGGGGTCCGCAAATCGTAAAACCCGATCGTTCTGATAAATCTGAAGTTGATGATCTACGGGGTTTCGCTGTTAGATATCTCCGTGCCTTGCGCGCGTTAGGGGTGGACCTGGTTGCGGATTGTACGGTGTCGGGTCTGGGACGGGATCTGGGGATGTTGCACGAGTTAAGTAATGCTTCGGACGTTGCCATTGTGTGTGCGACCGGGTTTCCTCCGGCTAGATGGTTGCCGCCTCCAGATGCGATCGGCGGCGTCACCGAGGCTTCCCAACGCATGGTTCAGGAATTAAGCGGTGGATTTATTGATGAGGGCGGGTGGGGCCGAGCAGGAATGATCCATCTTGGTGTGTCCAGGCCACGTATTCATCCCCGCGAAGAAGAGTTGCTCCGTGCAGCCGCCCAGGCGGCGGGGTCGACTGGCGCATTGGTCATGGTTGATGTCGGGCTAGCTGGACTCTGTAATGAGGTGATCCGGATTTTTGAAAGTGCAGGTGGTAATTTATCGCGTCTTGCTGTTATGCAGATGGGGGGCGAGGCGGATCAGAACGGGTTAATAGATATCTCGATTCGAGGGGTATATGTCGGATTGGATGGGGTTGGCAAGCGACCTGACAACTTTTTTGTCGAGCGTGTCCAGCGATTCGGCCTCGCTGGGTGTCTGGATCGCGTCTTGTTAACGCACGCTTACTCAGATGATGACAGTCGGACTATAACGGCTTCGTACTGCGTGGGTGTTCATTCGAGACTTCAACGAGCACTTGTAGATGCAGGGTTTACCCGGGACGAGGTTCGAAGGTGCATGCGGGACAACGCGCTGCGCGCGCTGGCGCTTGCTTAGACGCCGAAATCAGTTCCTTTTCCGGATGTCGCCCGCCGAATCTTCAACAGGGCTTGGGCTCCT
The DNA here is from genome assembly GCA_964522375.1 of uncultured Chloroflexota bacterium. GTDB lineage: Bacteria > Chloroflexota > UBA11872 > UBA11872 > UBA11872 > UBA11872. The sequence continues at coordinate 37,381 of CAZFVB010000013.1, read as the reverse complement.
GCGACCGCCAGTAAACCAGCGGTTAGCAATATGACGTGGTCCAGAACGTTTATTGATGACCAGCAAAATGCGATTAGTCCTGGATAGAACAGCATCCACGTCTTGACACTGAATGTTACGGGGGCTTGACTTCGATCTGCGAGATACAGCAAAAAGTTTGATAAAGGATAGGCCAGCGCGTAAGCGACTCCTATCTCACCACGTAACTGCCCCCCTGCTACGAGACCACCGACCAGTGTGATTTCTCGAACATGGTCAGATGCTTGGTCAACAAGGGCTCCGAATGCTGAGTCTGTACTGGTGGCTCGTGCGACTTCTCCATCCAGAAAATCGAGAAAGATTGCGAGAAAGAAGAGTAGGCACGCGGCCTGGGGTGCACGAACAATTAGTATCGCAGCCAAGAAACCTAATGGGATCTGGGATAGCGATATCGCAGTAGCCGGTATGCCTAAGGTTGCCAGCAGCCTTACTAACGGGTAGCACAGGCCTGATCCGAACTGTCGGATCGGTAGGAGAGCACGTCGTTCAACAGTTGAATACGATCCCGGTGGAGGATTCTTCCTGCCGGTATCGCGCATTAAATTCAGGTGACTAGAAGAGCAGCGAAATGTTGTTCCAAATCGGCTATCGATATCCGTTGCTGCTCCATCGTGTCTCGATCTCTTACGGTGACACTGAAGTTTTCGAGCGACTCGTAATCTACAGTTACAGCAAACGGCGTTCCCGCTTCATCCTGCCGTGCATATCGGCGTCCAATAGAGCCGGTCTCGTCGTAAAAAACCGGCCATCGGGACCGTAAATCCTCAGCGACTTGGGTTGCTAGTTCTACTAGAGGAGCTTTGTTACGTGCCAAGGGAAATACTGAAATCTTGAACGGAGCAAGGCTGGGATGAAGCTTGAGGACTACACGAACCTTGCCTTCGATATTTTCTTCCGTATAGGCATCTGCAAGAAAGGCGAGCGCTGCTCGGTCGACGCCCGCTGCCGGTTCTATGACAAAGGGGACAATATGGCTCTTTGTGGATTCATCAAAGTAAGCAAGTTCAGTTCCACTAGCTTCGGCGTGACGGCGAAGATCAAAATCGGTTCGGTTCGCAACGCCTTCAAGCTCCCCCCATCCGAAGGGGAATTCGTATTCGATGTCGGTGGTTGCCTTGGCATAGTGAGCAAGTTCATCCGCATCGTGACTACGTAAGCGAAGTCGTTGGGCGTCGACGCCCAGATCTGTCCACCATCCGAAGCGTGTTTCTACCCAACGTTCGTGGGCTTCATCGTCTTCTCCAGGTGCAACAAAGTACTGCAATTCCATTTGCTCAAATTCTCGGCTGCGAAATATAAAGTTTCCGGTCGTGATTTCATTGCGAAATGATTTTCCGATCTGAGCGATGCCGAATGGAATTCGTACTCGAGAACTATCAAGCACGTTCTTGAAGTTCACATAAGTTGACTGAGCTGTTTCAGGTCGTAGGTAAGCAACGGCTGCATCATCTTCTATGGGGCCCACATATGTTTTAAACATTGTGTTGAACATTCGAGGGTCGGTAAGTAGATCCTCATCATGAGGACAGCGCATATTGGAGACGTCGTCTTGTCGATAGCGGCGACGGCATGTGGGGCACTCCACGAGAGGATCTTTAAAGTTGTCGATGTGTCCAGACACTTCCCATACGCGCGGGTGCATCAGGATTGAGGCATTTAAGCCAACTACATCGTTTCGAACAAGAACGGTTTTTCGCCACCACGAGTCTTTAACATTTCGTATTAACTCTGTTCCAAGTGGTCCATAGTCCCAGGTGCTACCGAAACCTCCATAAATATCTGAACTGGGATAGACAAACCCTTTTCGTTTTGCAAGAGAGGTGAGTGTTTCCATATTGGGTGCGGGCATAGTTGATATTTCCTCAGGTCTAGGGGGTGGTATTGGTTGCAAGAGAATGAGTTTTACCGTTTGCCTGAGCTCGCTCAAGGATTCTGGCTGAGCTAATGTCTCGTTCTATAACGGTGGCTAAATAACTTCGTAGGCACCGGCGGAGTTCGGTTCGTGTTCTCTGGTCGGTTCGTATCCGTATAGCGCCCTTGAGGCCTTCGCGGTGCGTGAAACGCAGAAGTTTAAGGGTGTTTACGTGGAGCGCATCGGTGTTGTGGCCTTGCGCACATTTCCTGCACACCACACCTCCGTGTTGGGGGCCAAACGCGTGGTTTCCGGCTTCAACATGGGTAGCGCATAAAGTACACATTGTCAGTTCTGGTCCATACCCGTGAATATCCAGAAGCCTGAGAGTGATGGCAGATAGCAGTGGTTCTGGGGCATTCTTCGAATCATTGAGGGTTTTGAGGAAGTCGGTTACAGCAGCATAAGCACCGGGAACTGATTCACCGTCAATGCTTAGCCCGTCGATTATTTCTATTGCCCATCCTGCAGCAGCATACGCAGTGAGATTGTCTCGAAGTTGTGGGTATGTCTCGATGGTTTGTGCCTGAGTGAGGACATCCAGATTCTTACCTGTGAACCCGACAAGACGTACGCGAGTGAACAATTCGATGTGCGATGCAAATTGGCTGTTGGGGCGCCTGGCCGATCGAGCAACGAGTCGTCGGCGACCGAACTCACGTGTGTAAAGTGTAACGATGCGGTCGGAGTCTCCAAGGTCTTTTCGACTCAGGACTAAGCCTTCAGCTTTGTATATCTTTGAGCGCGTAGCATTGGTCATTAACGTTGCTTTTCCGCCACGCTTTCCAAAGATGTGGAACGAAGGACATCGATGGTTTCAATGCGCGGTCCATTCATTCGACGCACCCGCAATACCCACTGTCCGTGATTAATCGATCGGCCGACTACAGGTACGGCTCCAAGACGGTGCATAACGAATCCAGAAACCGTGCTGTAGTCGCCTTCGGGAACGGCGCAGTCAGTGAGGTGTTCCAGTTCATCGAGTCGTAGATGTCCTGAGATCACAAAACGGTTTTGGCCGAATTGATGAATGTCCTCCGATGATATGTCGTGTTCATCGCGAATCTCGCCGACGAGTTCTTCTACAAGATCCTCGAGGGTTACGATTCCGGATGGTGAACCGTGTTCATCTACGACGAGCGCCATGTGAGCTCGGACACGTCGCATTGTTAGGAGCAATTCGCCAACAAGAGCTGTTTCAGGTGCCACATGAAGATCACGCACCAACGATTCTGGTATTGGTCGATCTATGATTGGAATTTCAAGCGCTAGTAGGTCTTTCACATGGACAAACCCGACAATTTCGTCTGGTTCGTCACCTTGCACCGGGAAGCGTGAGTGGCCTGTTCGAACTGCTTCTCTCTCGATTTCTCGAGCCGTCATGTGGGTCGAAATCGATTGAATGGCGGACTTTGGCACCATGACGTCTTCAACTGATCGGGATGTGAAGCGTAGTGCGCGGTCGGCAAGTTGTTGCTGTGAGGCGCTAATTGCTCCAAGTCGCCGCAATTCTCCAAGCATCGAGCCAATATGATCCCGGGTATATGCATGAGCCAGTTCGTCGCGGGGACGAATCCCAAATCCGCGGATGACGATATTCGCGGTTGCGTTGAGGATCCAGAGCAACCCCCGCATGGCATTTGTATAGAATCGAAATGGTATTGCGACCCAGAGCAGCGTTCGCACCGGATCTGCAATTGCAATGTTTTTGGGTGCCATTTCCCCGATCACCATGTGAAAGAGGACTACGATCAGGAGGGCGATTACACCAGAGATGGCGTGTAGGAGAGCCCCCTCAATCTCAATTCGGGTAGCCACGATAGCCTCTAGCACGTCAGCTATCGCTGGCTCAGCTACAAAACCTAAAGCAAGAGAGCAGATAGTAATACCGAGTTGAGCGCCGGTGAGCATGAAGGAAAGTTCTTGAACGGAGGCTAGTGCAAGGCGCGCGCTACGACTCCCACTTTTTACTGCACGTTCAAGTTCTGCCCTACGTCCGGCAGAGGCTGTAATAGCGACTTCCGCTCCTACGAAGAATCCATTGGCGATTAAGAGCAAGAGCGCAATCGTAAGTAGGAGGATCGGCATTATTGGGAGCCCCGGTTTCGGGTCGGCGTATCGATCTGAACACGAACAATTCGTGGCCCATTCATCTCGATGACCTCAAGTTTCCATCCTCGGAAAATAATCTGGTCGCCGGTTTCAGGAACTCGCTGAAAGAGCGCTAGTAGAAGACCTCCAAGTGTTTCAAACCTTCCACTTGGCATGGAAAATCCAGTGATCTCAGCCAAGTGATCTCTTCTCACGATCGCATCTGCATGAAACGAGTCTCGCCTTGTCCTTTGTATTTGGGCACGTGCCGGTCGGTCGTACTCGTCTTCGATATCACCGAGTAACTCTTCGACAATGGCTTCAAGGGTAACGATGCCTACTGCGTGACCAAATTCGTCATCGACGATGGCCAATGCATGTCTCGCATCTTGCATTTCTAATAGGAGGGATCTCAGGTCTCGGGCCGGTGGTACCACCAAGGCCTTTTGGAGCTTTGATGAGACGGGGGTCGATGCTCGCGCCTCGACAGGCAGTTCCAAGACGTCTTTTACATGCGCCACGCCGATCCACTCGCTGGCAGCAGGTCCCTTTACCGGAAACCTGGAGAAGCCTGTTTCTCTGGATAGGCGGGCCAAGTCAGCAAGGTTAGCTGTGGCGGGAACCACGGCTACATGTGTACGAGGCACCATTACGTCGCGGACAGTCTTTTGGCCTAGGCCGAGAGCCCGATCAAGCACCTCATATTCGACTCCCTCGAGGGCGTCTTCTTGAGCAGCCCAGTGGAGCGCTTCCCTCATTTCCTCGACTGATTGAAAACCATCCAATTCTTCTTTTGGCTCGAGGCGGATAAGGCGCATGGCTCCGTTTGCAGTAGCGTTAAGAAATCGGATAAGGGGGCTTACTGCGGCGTTCGCAACGACAGTCGGTGGCACGAAGAGCATCGCGGTGGCCATCGGTTTTGCAATGGCCAAGTTTTTAGGTACCAGCTCCCCCAAAACCATTTGGATTATCGTGGCAAGGATTAGAGCGATAGCGGCGGTTATAGCGACCAAGGCTCCTTCCTGGATCCCGGGCATCCACGAAAGCATCGGCGTCAGAATTGGTCCGATCGCGTTATCGACTACAAATCCGAGGGTCAGTGAGCTCACTGTAATTCCTAGTTGAGCCCCTGAAAGCTGAAAGGAAAGCGTTTCAAGCGCTTTTCTGACTGTCCGTGGACGTCGCGAGCCTCCAGTAGCGGCTGCCTCAACCTCGTATCGGTCAACCGCAACAAGGGCAAATTGAGCCCCAGCAAAGAGCCCGTTGATCGCGATTAAACCAAAGAAGGTTGCTAGCCCAAGCGCAATATCGATGGGAGGGCTCCTACGGTGTCCTTGTTACTCACCGGCCTGATTTTCATCGTCATCGGTGCTTGCGGCGCGACGAATCTCCAAGCGCGTGATTCGGTTTTCCATGATCTCGTGGACCCGCAGCGTTGTTCCGCCGACGTTAACTGAGTCGCCTACGGCTGGTACTCGACCAAACGCACTAAATGCTAGGCCACCAAGTGTGTCGACATCATCTGCTGGAAGGTTCAGGCCTAGTTCTTCGTTTAGGTCGATAATCGGAAGCCCGGCGTCGACTACAGTTCGACCGGGACCCAGAGGTTCTATCGGTACTTCAGGCGTATCGTATTCATCTTCGATTTCCCCAACTATTTCTTCAAGAAGATCTTCGATTGTTACCAGGCCGGCGGTGTCACCATATTCGTTAACAACGATCGCCATATGTGTATTAGCAGCTTGCATTTCACGAAACAATTGGTCAGCGAATTTCGAGTCGGGGACGTACACCGGTTCTCGTGCCAATGAATGAAGGTCTGTCGCTTGCGTCGGTTCAAGTAGTGCGGCTAAACCATCACGGACGTGGATAATTCCTACAACCTCATCCAAATCGCCGTCGTACACAGGTAGCCGGGATACCCCACGGTCGTAGGCGGTCTGAAGCGCGTCGCGTAATGGGGTCGTTATCGAAACGGCTACGATATCTGGCCGCGGTGTCATGACCTGCCGCACGACGCGATCGCCAAGCGCGATGACGTTGGTAATCATCTCAACATCTAATTCGTCGATCGTTCCCTCCCGAGCCCCTTCTTCGACTGCTTCGATGACCGCCTCATCTTCTGGGTCGGGTCCTTGCCAGGCTTGCTGCTCAGCCGGTGACAGGAGTCGTTCGAATAGTCGGGTGGCCGGAATGAAAAGCAGGTATTGTGCGAAGACCAGCATGGAGAGCTTGTGGGCGAGTTGGGAAGGATAGCGCTGGGCCAGAATTCTGGGTGCTACACGAGCTATGCCGGCATGTACTACTGCCAGAAGAGCTATTGCTAACACTACTCCACCAGCTCGTGATGACAGGGCTATGCCGAGTTCGTCACCAACGGTTGTCGCAGCAAGGGCTGCTGATGCAAATATGAGGATAGTTGAGCCCATCCGCGCGCTTACCCAGAATCTAAACCTGTTTTCTAAGAGGACAAGTAGCCGAGCGGTAGCTCTATCAGGTGCGTGTCCCATATCGGCTAAGGAAGATCGGGACAGTTCGAGTACTGCGCTTTCGGCTAAGACCAGCAACGCACTAGCCAGCGTAAGTGCAACGATCAAGCCGAGTCCGGCCCAACTAACTGGATCCAAAAAGGATCGACTCCTGATTGCGTGGCACAAGCGGGTGCTGCACGCCCAGACGCCAATAGATGCCTTTCAGCACTACAGCATCACGTTGTTTGCGAACATGCCGAGATCGACCGTTCATTCTGTATGTGTCGAACGGCTTCAGCAAGTAGTGGCCCAGATCTCGCATTTCCAATTTTCCAAGTATTTGGCGCGGCGTGCAACGAGATGCTGTTGTTTTCAACATCCAACGAAAGCAGCGTGCCCATTTGCCATAGGTCATTCGTTACGTCGGCCGTAGGCCAAATTTGCCGCCTGGAGACGTTCGAGGTCGTCGCAGCCAATCGTCTCGTCAAGGTCCGTTATCTCATGCCCCATAACGACGGAGCCTTCATTTATAGCTATACCGAAAAGGTCAGTTAGGTAGCGTTCTCCGGAAATATGACTTGGTTTAACGGATGCCAAGTGTTCCCGTAACCAATCGGCGTGAAATGCACAGGGGCCCGCGTTGACAGTCGTGATGAGCAATTCGTCCGAGGTGGCTTCGGCGGCTTCAATCACCTTCCTTACAATCCCGGAGTTATCAATAACAATCCGGCCAAAAGACCCGGGGTCCGGAACTTGGGCCCACGAGAGACTAGCGACAGCGTCAGTCTCTGTTACAGCCTTGACAACATTGTTGACGGTAGACGCCTCCAGTAACGGAGAGTCCCCATAAAGGATGGCGACCGTCTTGATAGATGACGGTATCTTGCTTAGACCAATCTCGGTTGCGTAGGCGGTTCCAGACTCTCCAGGTGGTTGGTCAACCAGAAGTGCCCCCTCGCCGGCTAAGCCAATTTCGATATCAGGTCGGATTACAACGACGAGCGGGTTTAAACCGGAATTCAGACCGGTGCCAACCACGTGCTTCAAGATGGGTGTTCCACCGACGAGCTGCATAACTTTTGGGATGGTCGAAGAAAACCGGGTCCCTTTGCCCGCAGCCATAACAATGCCCGCGCTGCCGGAGTGTTTCAGTTTCATAGGCTGGGGAGGAAGGATTCGAACCTTCGAGTCACGGATTCAAAGTCCGTTGCCTTACCGCTTGGCCACTCCCCACTTTAATTAGCGTAGGCAGGTGGATGAGCGCGGTCAACGTAGTTCTTTCGGCGCGACGGCCGATTCTCGGAATCTTGTCATGATGGTCCACCAGCCGTGCTCAGCAAGCTCCTTTTGCGCTGCTTGCGCCGAATTTTCTTCGGTGTACAGACCAAAACAGGTGGGTCCGCTGCCTGATACCAGCGCGGGCTGTGCGCCAGTTTTACGAAGGTTTTTCAATACAATCTCGATTTCCGGCACTAGTGACATAGCGGCGGCCTGTAAATTGTTGAGTAGGAGCGAGGATTCGAGTCTTCCGTCTTGGATGGCGTCTACGAGGGCCAGGGTATTGTTGCCGCCGGACCAGTCGTCTGGTGATGAATTTGCATATACGTCGGGTGTGGAAAGCTTGCGTTCTGGTCGAGCTAAAACAACCCATCTACTTGGAGCCAGTGAGAGTGGGCGTAGCTCATCTCCTCTGCCAAGGCCGAGCGTGGTTTGGGGATCAAGAAAGAAGGGCACGTCTGTTCCGAGAGATCTTGCTACCTGGTGAACACTAGCTCGATTCGCTCCCCACAGGGCTTCGAGGCCAAGGAGGACCGCAGCTGCATTAGAACTCCCACCTCCAAGTCCTGCCGCTATCGGGATGCGTTTTTCCACATGGATGTTGACTCCGCTGCGTGGTTGGACCAGTTTGCGAAGTTCATACGCAGCTCGAAACGCCAGATCCAATTCGTGGGTCAAGCCTGGTACAGAAGGTTGGCCAGCAATGGATGCTGCGTTGGTTTCGGCAAGATGGACCGTGTCTCCGAACTCCAAAGCTTGTAGTACGGTCACCACATCGTGATATCCATCACTACGCCGCCGAATAATCTCCAAGCCTAAATTGATTTTTGCTGGAGCAGGAATTGCTAACTTCGTCATCGTCGTGATTAGTTGGGCCCCAAATCCAGTCCGACAGATTCCAAGATGGCTTCCTCTAAGACGCGCATTTCTCGTTGCCGGGTGGGGTTCTCATGGTCGTAACCAGCGATATGAAGTAAGGCGTGGACCAGTAAATACCCAAATTCCCGAGTGGAGGAGTGTCCATAGGTTTTGGCTTGGGCAAATACTCTCTCCAAGGAAATTGCGATGTCACCAGGGTTGGTGGAATCCCCACTGGGGAAAGCTAGAACGTCTGTCGCAGAGTGCATGTCTCGAAAAACCCTGTTTAGTGCTTCCATTCCATCGTTGTCAGTTAGTCGCAGGCTGACAACACCTGTGAGTCCGGTTGCTTCTTGCACTGCAGCAACTATTGGTGTCAAAAGTTGTTTAAATGCGTGCGGAGTTGCCTTCTCGTCTTCGAGTAACAGTTTCAGGTCGCTTGCAGCGATACTGTTGTCTGGATTACTCGTTGTTTAACAGTCCGGCTACCAGGGTGTTTACGGTTTGTCCGTCTACAGATCCATTCTCCCGCAAACGCGCTATTAGTGGGCCCATGACCTTGCCCATGTCCTGAGGGCCAGATGCTCCGACTTCGTCTATAACCTCGCGTGCCGTGGCAACGATGGCATCTCGATCAACTTCGGGAGGTAGATATGCCTTAATGACTGACAACTCGAATTCTTCATTGGCAGCGTCGTCTGGCCGGTCACCATTGGTATATATATCGACTGCCTCGGTTCGTCGCCGGACGTCGCGTTGTACAACCTTCGCAACCAAGGAATCGTCAATCTCTAATCCGGTTTCCTTGGCCTCATATTTTATTTGCGAAATAAGCGTTCGTAGCACGCGGAGTCTACCGGCGTCCCGTTCACGTTGCGCGCTACGGAGATCACTGGATACCTGCTCAAATATCTCCATAAAGATCTGCCTTAAATGGTGTGGATACCTTTATAAGGCGCGTGCTTCTGCTTGGGCAGCCTTTAGCGCAGCCCGACGGGCCTTTCGTCGCTTCGTGGCGTCTTTTTTCTTTCTCAAAACGCTTGGCTTGTCATAGGCCTTGCGACGACGCGTTTCCGTAATGATGCCTTCCTGCTGGACTTTTTTGTTAAACCGTCGAAGCGCGGCATCAAAACTTTCGTTGGCACCAATCGTAATATGAACCAAACAGTCCTCCGACCTATATAAACTGAAGAAACCTCGCCGGATTAACGAGGAGCGGCTTGTTCACCCATGACGACCGGAAGATTTGTGGATCCAAGGAAGTGCTGGGTTACTGACCGTGCATCATTGGTCTGTAAAATTATAGGTGGCCCTCAAATGGAAGGTCAACGGGTGGGACGCTGCTTTAACGGATCTATCGATGTCAGAGGTTAATTGGCTGGCACTGCCGCTTGGTGTCGTTCTTTCAATGGCAGGCACGGCGCTGATCCGATTTTTGGCCACCAGGCGGGGATGGTTGGATAGGCCGGGTGTAGCGAGGATGGGCTCTAGGCCAGTACCGAGGTTAGGTGGCCTCGCTATGTACCTCGCCTTTGTAATCACGGTGTTTGTAGCTCGCTGGCAAGTAGATGTTGACTTATTGGGTTTGTTGGTCGGTGCCACGATTCTTGTAGTGCTCGTAATGTTTGATGACATAAAAGGTCTTCGTCCACGCGCAAAATTCAGCTTTCAGGGTCTGGCAGCAGTCGTCGCGATACTGTTCGGATTGCGTGTTGATGTGGTTAGCAATCCGTTCGGTGTCGGGGTGTTGCTACTGCATATCGTGGTCGTAATCCCTTTTACCTTGTTTTGGATTACCGGAATGATTAATGCGATTAACTTTTTGGATGGTCTTGATGGGTTAGCCGGGGGTGTTGTAGCCATAGCTGCGCTGGTGCTTGTGATTCTTTCGATACGTTTAGGCTTGCCCGACGTGGCAACGCTGGCCTTAGCTCTTGTTGCGGTGATACTAGGCTTCCTGCCATTTAACGCATATCGGGCGAGCATCATCATGGGTGATGCTGGATCCAACTTTCTAGGCTTTACCGTGGCCGTGCTTGCGATCATGGGCCCGGCGAAGATTGCCACTGCGATGTTGGTGTTGGGAGTTCCAATTCTCGATGTGGTTTGGTCTATAGGTCGACGTCTTGTCCGGCGCCAAAATATTGCAGAGAGAGATGTCGAGCATCTCCACCACCGCCTGTGGGAAGCCGGACTCTCTCAACCCGTGATTGTGCTGATGTACTGTCTGCTGGCCGGAATTCTGGGGGTAATTGCACTGCTCGTTGAGCGTGTCGATAAGATATATGCGTTTACAGGGCTTGCTGGCTTATTGTTGATGCTTCTAGTGGTTTTAGGTCGACTTCCCCGGAGACGAAAAATCTCTCGCTAAGGATCGAATTTCAAGGGACGATGGGCCGTGTTCAGACCAATGCTGTGATACGGTTGTTGTGACGGAGGAAGACTAAAGTGAAACCTGACATTCATCCCACCTACGTGGTAAGCCACGTGAAGTGTGCTTGTGGAACTTCGTTCGAAACACGGGCTGCTGCGCCTGATATTAGTGTGGATATTTGTTCGAATTGCCACCCTTTTTATACCGGACAACAGCGTTTGGTTGATACCGCGGGACAGGTGGATCGGTTCGAGCGACGCCGGCAGAAATCCCGCGGCTAGGTTTTTCGCACCGAAGTGTGCATCTTGCCTGGTTTGAGAGCGTAAGGCGGTTCGGTGTCGGTAAAGGCAAGCAACGAACTCCGCATTAATTATGGTGGTCAGGCTGTTTTGGAAGGCGTGATGATGCGTGGGCGCCGCGCTGTAGCTATCGCTGTGAGACATCCATCAGGCCACATTGTTCTTAAGTCGGAGCCGCTCAACCCCAAGCGATTGTCTCAAAGGCTTCGAGGTGTTCCATTTGTTCGAGGAGCTGTCTCGCTTTGGGAAATGCTAGTTATAGGTATGAAAGCGTTGAATTATTCTGGGAATGTAATGCTCGATGACGGACGTGAGGGTTCCGCGGAAGACCCTCCTGGAGCAATGGGGGTAAGCCTTGCGATCGGGGTCATTGGAGGGATTGCCTTGTTTTTTGTTCTTCCCTTGGTGCTCACTTCGTTTACTGACGAAATAGTTGAATCAGACTTTGTGAGCAATGTTGTGGAGGGGGGCATACGGATGGGCGTGTTTGTTGCCTATATGGCTCTTATAGGATTGCTCCCCGACATCAAGCGTGTGTGGATGTATCACGGCGCTGAACATCAGACCATAAATGCGATTGAAGCTGGAAAGAGACTGACGGTTGATAACGTTCAGCGTCAGTCCCTGCAACATCCTAGGTGTGGGACCTCATTCATGGTCACGCTCGTGGCTATTTCCATTCTGGTTTTTGCGCTTATGGGACGTCCTTCCATGGAGCTTCGTGTGCTTTCTCGCATTGTCTTGCTACCGGTCATTGCTGGTATTGGATACGAGTTCATAATGATCACTGCCCGTAACCGTGGGAATCTTGTTCCTCGAATTCTGTCGGCACCGGGCATGTGGTTTCAACGGCTTACTACTCGTGAACCTGATAGTTTGCAGATCGAAGTGGCGATTGCCGCTATGGATAAAGTGCTTGAACTCGAAGAGGACCTCCACGACTTACGTCCGCCGATAATGGTTGCCACCGATGATCGAGCGACTTGAAGAAGCTCGTCGACGTTACGACGAGGTAACTAGTGAACTGTCGCAGCCTGATGCTGCCTCGGATCCGCGCCGCTTGGCCAATCTTGGGAGAGAGCTAGCGCGGCTTGAAAAGCCTGCGCAGTTGTTCACCGAAATGGGGGGTGCGGCGGGCCGAGTGGCTGAAGCCCGCGAGCTATTGGAATCGCCTGACAAAGAACTAGCGGCTTTGGCCCTCGAAGAGTTGTCCGAGGCTGAAGCGATTCTCCGTGACCTCGAGGAGCAGGCAGTAGAAGTCTTAGTTTCTGAGGATCCCGATGATCTGCGTAATGCAATTGTTGAGGTTCGGGCTGGGATCGGAGGGGATGAAGCAGCGCTCTTTGCTGGTGATTTGATACGCATGTACGTTCGTTACGCTGAACGTCTTGGTTTCGACGTCGAGACTTTGGGGGCCAGTGAAACTGGGATTGGCGGGATGAAGGAAGGCATTTTACGGATTCAAGGAGAAGGTGTCTTTGGGGCGTTTAGGTTTGAGAGCGGTGTGCATAGGGTTCAGAGGGTTCCGGCTACAGAGGCAAGTGGTCGTATTCATACGTCCGCGGCAAGCGTTGCTGTTTTGCCCGAAGCCGAAGAGGTTGATATTGAGATTCCTGCTTCGGATCTCAGGATCGATGTTATGCGCTCAAGTGGTCATGGTGGTCAGAGTGTGAACACCACTGATTCTGCCGTTCGCATCACTCATTTGCCGACAAATATCACCGTGAGCATGCAAGACGAAAAATCTCAGTTGCAGAATCGTGTTAAAGCTATGCAGGTGTTACGTGCGCGTGTACTGGAACAGGAGCGCGAACGGCAGGCCGCTGAACGTGGGGAGGCTCGCCGAGAACAGATAGGCAGTGGTGATCGCAGCGAAAAAGTTCGCACGTACAACTTTCCACAGGATCGAGTCACAGACCATCGTATTGGAATGACGATCCACAATCTCGACTCAATTCTTGATGGAGATTTGGATCGTTTGATTAAGGCGCTTCGAGAAGAGCTGCGCCAGGCCAGGTTGATGGGTGTGGTCGATGGCTATTCAGACTAGTTCCGTAGCGGTAGCGCGGCGTCGGGCTTTGTCGCTGCTCCAACAGGTTGGTAATGAGACACCGGTATACGACGTGAATGTGTTGCTGGGTCAAGTCATGCGTTTGAAGCCGGCTGAGGTGGTGTTGCGCCACGAGGATGATTTGAGCGCTCAGCAGCTTAAGGATTTTGATCAGGCAATTCGACGTCGTACCCAACATGAACCCGTGGCATACATCACCGGAACTAAAGGGTTTCGCCGTATAGATGTACTGGTGAATTCATCCGTCTTGGTTCCGAGGCCGGAGACGGAATTATTGGTTCAGGTGACACTCGATCTATGGGACGAGGTTGGCCCATGCTTGGTAGTTGATGTTGGGACCGGTAGTGGGGCTGTTGGTTTGGCGCTCGCTGAGGAACGTCCAACATTGCATGTGCTCGGAACGGATGTCTCGATTTCGGCTCTGGATGTTGCTGTGCAAAACGCAAAGCGTCTGACCCTTCTGGATAGGGTGTGCTTCAGTCGAACTACTGGGTTGGCTGGTGTAGAACTTTCTGATGCGTTGGTGACGGCCAATCTCCCATATATTCCCAGTGGCGAAATTTCCGGGCTGCCCCCGGATATCTTGGAATGGGAACCTCGGACGGCTCTCGATGGTGGTGCCGATGGCCTAACGGTGATTCGATTAGTGGTTAGCCAGCTTGAGCATTCAAATGCAGTCGGTGCGATTTTCGAAGTTGGGATAAATCAATCGTCGGCTGTTGCGAGGTTGTTGGTTGATGCGGGGTTTTCTGCCACGTCGATTCACTACGATCTTTCCGGCTATCCCAGGGTTGTGGCAGCCCTACGTCCCTCGGAGTCGATTTCTCGTGTGTGACCGCATACGGCGAAGTCATCCTGATGTTTTGTAAGCGTTGCTAGAATTCGCTCTTCTGCGATTGGAAGGCGGTGCGTGCTTTGCAAAGTGAGGCTCGTTCGTCACCCCGCGGACTGTTGTTTTTGATTACTGCACCGTCGGGTGCTGGGAAAGACTCGGTCATTCAAATATTGAAGGGTCGTCGCGATGTCGATATGCGATGGGCGATCACTGCGGTTACACGTGAGCCAAGGAAAGCCGAGCGACATGGGGTCGACCACTTTTTTCTTTCCGAAGAGGAATTCAAGATCAAGATGGCCAGCGGATGGTTTCTGGAAACGGCCAATGTCTATGGTCGCTCTTACGGGACGCCGATAGAGCAGGTGCGAGACCCACTATTTGCCGGGCAAGATGTGATGCTTCGCGTCGACGTGCAGGGTGCGCGGACTCTAAAGCAAAAATGTCCTGAAACAATCGTGATTTTTCTTCAGCCGCCTTCTCCGGAAGAGGCTGAACGCCGCATGCGCCAACGTGAAAGCGAGACGGTTGAGGAGATTGAGTGTCGTGTTACGGCCATGAAGAAGTATGAACTGGCGTTTGCGGCAGAAGCAGATCATTGCGTTGTTAATCGAACAGGTGATTTAGAGGCGGTTGCGGACGAAGTTTGGGCGATAGTCACTACCGCACGGGATCTGGGCCATGAGGGGCCATTGATATCTTCATTGACTCCTGCTCAGGCTTGTTCTTAGCCGCATGTGTGCGGCCAAGAAGGCCTTTGCAGAAGTGGTCGTTTCAGCAGGAAGCATTAGGGGCAACCAAACTTTTCATTACAGCGTCCCAGACGATATGAAGTCGCGGCTGCGACCTGGCCAACTTGTTCTTGTGCCATTTGGCAGACGGCAACTCCACGGTTTCGTCATCGGGTTGTCTGAGGAGTCCCCTGTTGAACAGACCAGATACATTCGTGATGTGATATCGGAAGCTCCACTTATCAGCGATCCGTATCTCCAGTTAGCACGTTGGGTTTCAGAGCATTATGGGGCGCCGCTTCCGTTAGCTGTTGCGTTGGTAGGGCCGCCGCGTTTGGCGAATAGCCTCAAGGCGCACTACACGGTCGCCGAGGAAGCTTCAGGCAACGAAGGAAGATCACGGTCAGAGCGACGGATCCTGGAACTCGTGCGAAGTCATGACGATCTTTCCGCTGCCGAGATATACAAGGAATTAGGAAAGACGGCTGCCACACGCGGTGTGGAAAAGTTGGTGCGCGATGGCTTGGTGGACCGAAAGATCAGGCTTGTTTTTCCAACGCCGAAGGTCGAACGGTTGGTTGGGGCGAGAAAGTGCTTGCAAAAATCGAAAGATGGAGAGGTCTTGTTGCGACGTGCACCGAAGCAGTACGCATTGTGGATGCATCTTCTGGGTCGTGACGACGTGGTTCCTGTGTCTGAAGCGTTACGGTCCGTGTCGGCCTCGACTGCTGCGCTGTCAGGGTTAGTGAAAAGGGGCCTTGCTTTTATAGAACACCGCCAGCAGCTTCCTTACGTTATAAAGGCTCCTAGGAGGGTGGAAACAGGAGAGCCTACCGGGGAGGCCTGGTCGGAACTCAAAGGACTTCTCCAGAATGGCCGAACTGGAAAAGTGGTTTTGCAGGGCAGTGAACCCCATCGCTGGAAGTTATATGCAGCTGCAGTAACTGCCATACAGAAGGATGGGCTACAAGTCGCGGTTGTTGCGCCTGACATTGCAACTGCTACGGAACTAGCCCAATGGCTTGCATCGCGGACTGGTTGTTGGGTCGCAGATATGACACGTGCTCGAACCGAGGCGGAAAGGATTGCATTGTGGCGGTCGATCAGGGCTGGAGAGGTTGATATTGCAGTGGGTGCTCGGGCTTCCATTTTTGCGCCCTTAACCCGACTGGGGCTTGTGATCGTTGAACGTGAGGAAGATGCTGGTCACAAGAACTCAAGTACGCCGCACTACCATGTCGCTGACTGTGCTGCCGAGCTAGTCCAGCGAGTCGGCGGCTTGTTGCTGCTAGGTACCGAAACTCCCCGGGTGACGACGTTCTTCGAAGTGGAAAACAACGCGGCTAAATGGATTTCTGCGGGATGTCATGAAACACGGGACCAGGCTGATGGCAGTGGTAACTCGTCAGGTGATATTACCTGGCCCCCTGGCGCCGTCGACATCGTCGACGCTCGCGATGCATCGATGGTTGGTCGGTTTGGCGTGGTCACCCGTTCGATTTATGAATCGATTCGGGAGACTCTGGAAAATAGAGAGTCGGTCGTTCTCTATGTCAATCGTCGCGGGACGTCCGCGCTCACCGTATGTCGCGAATGTGCATACGTTTTCGAATGTCCACGGTGCACTACTAGTTTGGTGCAACATCGGGACACTAACCAGCTGACGTGCCACATCTGTAACTGGCGAGGTTCGGTGCCCGGAAACTGTCCAGAGTGCGATGGTGACCGGCTTCGTTTGTGGGGCTACGGTAGCGAGGCTGTGGTGGAGGCTGTTAGCCACTTGTTCCCCCAGGTTCGGGTGGCGCGTGTCGATAGTGATCGGTCTCCTCGAGAAGTAGAGGCCGATATAGCAGCTTTTTTAGATGGTGATGTGTCGATACTTGTCGGCACCCAACGTTTGTTGTCATACCACCGTCATATACGTACATCGCTTCTGGGGATCGTTCAGGCTGATATTGGCCTGAAATTCCCTGACTTTCTTGCTCCAGAGCGGGTTTTCCAGACCCTAATGCGACTCCGGCAATCGATGTTGAAAAATAGTTTGAAATCAAGAACGATCGTTCAAACGGTGATGCCAGACCATTATGTGTTTACGGCGATGCGGACCCGGAGTTACAAGAAATTTTTTTGCTCGGAGATGGCTAATAGGCGAACAGAAGGTCTTCCCCCAATTCGCCCGATGGTGAAGGCAACCTTTGCGCACGCTCGTATGGATACGGCAGAAGCTGAAGCCTTCCGTGCTCGTCGGGAACTTTCGACTGTGCTCGCTGCTGATGGGACTATCGATATTGAGATTCTTGGGCCGGCGCCTGCTGTTGTCCGTCGTCAGCGTGGTCAATATCCGTGGCAGATGTTGCTACTTGGTAAAGATGTTCGGCTAGTGCTTCCTCTGTTTCACAGAGGATGGTTGCTAGAAGCTGATCCACTACAGTTAACCTAACGGATGACTGTCCATCGTATACATCCAATCGACCATCCTATGCTTCGGCGGAAGGCCAGTCGGATTGGGCGAGTAACACCAGATATCAGGGTGTTTGTGGAGGACATGTTTGAGACGATGGTTGCTAGTCACGGGCTCGGTTTGGCTGCGCCCCAGATTGGTCGCCCCTGGCGCGTGATTGTTTTAGACGCCGATGGTGAATCCGTGGCGATCATAAATCCTGAAATTGTTCGAAAAGCGGGGTCCATTACCGCCGATGAAGGTTGCTTGAGCTTTCCGAATTGGTTTGGGCCTGTGACTAGATATCAAACAGTGACAGTGAAGGGTTCGAATGCAGACGGTAAAGAGGTTCGCTACCGTCTTCGAGATATCGCTGCCAGGGTTGTACAGCATGAGATTGATCATTTGGACGGGATAATTTTTGTTGATCGTTTAACGGATCCATCCTTGTTAAGGTTCGTTGACCCCCGTTCGCCAGAGGCCCAACGCCTCCACGTGTCCTAGGCGGCTATGCGGATCATATTTTTCGGCACTCCAAATTTCGCAGTGCCATCTTTGCGGTTGTTGGCTGCAAGTCATGAAGTTGTACTGGTTGTAACGCGTCCAGACAGGAAGGCAGGCCGAAAAAACGTTTTGCAATCACCCCCGGTTGCGATTGCTGCGAAAGATATGAGTCTCGATCTTTTTCAGCCACGAAATCCGAACCAAATTCTTGCGAAAGAAACGATTGCGGAATACGAACCCGACCTAATCGTGGTGGTTGCTTATGGGCGACTTATAGGGAATGAGCTGTCTGCGTGTGCTTCATATGGAGCCGTCAATGCACACCCGTCTTTGCTTCCGGGTTTTCGTGGTGCATCGCCGATTCAGGCGGCGATCGCGTCCGGGGTCCGGCAAACAGGGGTTACTTTGATTCGACTAGTCGAACGGCTTGACGCAGGGCCGATAATTGCATCCAGGGAACTTTCGCTCACGACCGATGAAACCGCGATTGAGGCTAGCGAGAGTCTCTCTCTGTTGGCAGCCGAATTATTGATGGAAACGTTGCCAAACTGGGTTGCTGGAGTCATTCGTGAATATCCGCAGGACGAGTCATTTGCGACTATGACGCGACCGTTGGAACGACGAGATGGTGAGCTTGATTTACGTAGACCGGCGATCGAACTGTACGACCGTTGGCGAGCTTTTCAGCCGTGGCCTGGTATTCAAGTGCAGGCAGGTGAGGTCCGATGCAAGTTGTTGGACTTAGCAGCCAACCCACGAAATCTTTCGATTGGTTCGACCATGGCATGCGACGAGGTTCTGCTAATTGGTTGTGGTGAGGGATCAATTGCAGTCAGGGTGATTCAGCCTGAGGGAAGAGATCGTATGGATGTCCAGGATTTTGTTAGGGGCTATAAATCACTAATTGACGTGCAATGGGGTCAACCATTCCCGGACAGTCAATCTCCCATCGTTGTCTAAGTATTGATTGTTCTTGCCCAGCATTTTCCGATGCTAGGCTTTGGATATGGTGCTGCCTCGCTTGTAGCTAACCGTGTTGGAGATGCTGGCTATTGTGTTTTTTCCTTTCTTCGATCCTCTCTATTTAATACTCATTGCACCGGCTTTTATTCTGGCCATGTGGGCTCAGAACCGTGTCAAGAAGACTTACGCTGAGTATTCGAAGGTTGTGGCGAGTTCAGCTATTCCTGCTCATGTGGCTGCTCGTCGACTATTAGATGCGGTGGGGCTCAATACGGTTGAGGTCAAACGTGTGCCTGGTGAATTGTCCGATCATTACGATCCGACCAAGAAGGTTTTGCGACTTTCTGATGGGGTCTTTGACAGTTCATCGCTTGCTGCGGTGGCTATCGCAGCTCACGAAGCTGGGCATGCGATGCAAGACAAGATTCGATATCCGTTCCTCGTTATGCGCACGGCAATGGTTCCTATCACTACATTTGGATCACGCTTTGGATACTTTTTACTGATCGGGGGATTTTTCTTGGCCGTCTTAACCGGTGCAGGTCCGATCGGATTGACGATAGCTTGGATCGGACTTGGCTTATTCAGCACTGCGTTTGTGTTTGCGCTTATCACGTTGCCGGTCGAGTTTGATGCGAGCCGGAGAGCGTTAGGAATGATGCAAGCTGTTGGTGTGATTAATGGGACAGAAGGCGTGCACGCAAAGAAAGTTCTCGACGCGGCGGCTTTAACCTACGTGGCGGCAATGTTTGTGGCACTTATGCAAGTGCTGTACTTCGCTCTGCGGCTGTTAGCGTTGTCGGGACGTCGATAACTGTAGGCGCGCTCAATAGTTATGTTGGTGATGCGTCCGTCTATTACTGATCTCAGTGTAGAGGAGTTGCGCTCGGAGCTGGAGCTCGATCCTCGATATCGGTTGGATCAAATTCAACATGCGGTCTACAACACTGATGCGACGAGCTTCGATGACATCCTGACTCTTCCGGTTGCAACTCGGGAGACGTTGGCTAAGAAGTTTAGTTATGAGGCGATTGCGCCGTTACGAACAGAGACGTCAATTGATGGCACGAAAAAAGTGTTGTTTCGCACTGGCGATGGGTCGGTAATCGAGACGGTGCAGATGCCTACCGAGCGTGACAAGGCTACGACTATATGTCTTAGTTCTCAGGCTGGTTGCGGTATGGGATGTAGCTTTTGCGCTACCGGGGATATTGGACTAAACAGGAATCTTACGAGTGGCGAGATCATCGATCAGTTTCTTTACTTTCGTCGCCGATCTGGGGATGACCAAATTCCGGATAGGGCTGTCTTCATGGGAATGGGCGAGCCGCTCGCGAATTTGGCAGCAGTCGAATGCGCGGTGCGTGGGTTGGTCGAACCTGTTCGGGGGGGGCTTGGTGCTCGCCGCGTGACGGTGTCGACCGTTGGCTTACCGTCTGGCATTCGTGCTTTGGCTGATTGGGGTCTCTCGATCGGGCTGGCGATATCTTTGCACGCTCCCGTGGATGAAATTAGACAGTGCCTTGTTCCGGTGGCAAAAAAAATTTTGCTTGAAGAACTTATGGACGCCAGTAGTTACTACCAGCGAATTGCTCGGCGCCGAGTAACGTACGAGTACACGATGCTCGAAGGCGTTAATGACTCTCGTGAACAGGCGAAAGAACTCGTGCATTTGTTGCGTGGCCAGAGGTGTCACCTGAATCTAATTCCATTTAATTCATATCCCGGTGCGCGCTATCGAGGAACCTCGCCTGATCGTATCCGTAATTTCAGAGGGATTATTGAATCGGGCGGAATCTCTGTGACGATCAGGCGTACACGGGGTCGGGATATTTCTGGAGCCTGCGGCCAACTTCATGCGGGTGGTCTTACGAAAGCAATAGTCGGGTCCGATAGTAGCCATCTTGTTGAGTAGGTGATGTGAATTCCGTGGAGGTTAGTACTGCAAATCTTCTACAGACCATAGTGTTCAATTGACTAGGGGTTGATGATCGGTTTCATTGATCCTATAGAAAATACGTAGCATGCTCCTCCTCTGAGGTTTTGGGGTTTATAGATGATCCGATGAATGATGTTCGTATCGCACCCTCGGTGCTAGCAGCAGATTTTGCGGTCCTTGGCGAGCAGGTACGCGAAGCGGAATTGGCTGGTGCTGACTGGTTCCACATCGATGTGATGGATGGGCATTTTGTTCCGGCAATTAGTTTTGGCACCCCTGTTGTTAAGGGTATCCGTGGCATTACTTCTTTACCTCTTGATGTTCACCTGATGATTGAGTCGGTGGATTCTCAGTTAGAGGCGTTTGTGTTGG
This sequence comes from uncultured Chloroflexota bacterium, assembly GCA_964522375.1. Classification (GTDB taxonomy): domain Bacteria; phylum Chloroflexota; class UBA11872; order UBA11872; family UBA11872; genus UBA11872. Next base: position 16,207 of record CAZFVB010000013.1, on the reverse strand, counting down.
CGGGGGCGAATTCTATTACCGTGCATGTTGAGGCGATATCTGATCCTGCAGAAACATTGCGGGCAATTCGTGAACTCGGTGTGCGTCCGGGTCTGACGTTGCGACCTGAGACTCCTGTGGAGGCTGTTCTACCTTACTTAGACCTCGTCGACATATTGCTCGTCATGACTGTTGAGCCTGGACTGGGCGGTCAAGAATTGTTGCCTGAAATGCTGCCACGTATTGAGTTGTTATCGGGAAGGCTACGCCAAATGTCGGGCGAATCGATATTGGTGGTCGATGGAGGAGTGAACGAATTGACAATTGCCCAAGTAGTATCGGCTGGGGCTCAGGTGATAGTGGCCGGATCTGCAGTTTTTGGTTCGCCTGATGGAATTCCTGCTGCCCTGGCTCGTCTTCGGGCTGCGACTACCGTCTAGCCTGCTTGGTTGAGGCTTCTCATACAGCGCGTGCACACACTCACACGCTGGTACTTTCCATTCAGCATTAAACGCTTGCGCTGTACGTTAGCGGACCACATCTTTGCTTTGCGTGGCGCCTTGCGTTCCCAACGACCAGACGCAGTATGACGAATGTGACGGCCAAACTGAGGGCCTGTACCGCAGACTTGACATCGAGCCAAAGGTGCACCTAACTACGTTGACGGAGTTTTAGAGGAATTTCTAAGATCGAGGCCCCATGCTATCACCGTGGATGTACATCTCGGCCTTAATAGTTTGAACAATTTCCAAAGCGGCAAAAAAAATATAGACCTTAACGACAGCTGTCGTTTCTTTAGTGCTGTCGAATATAGCTTGCAATGGCTTGAGGCGAACTCGGAGGCCATCAACCGACTAAACGTCTATCCGGTTCCTGATGGAGATACAGGAACGAACATGGTCCTTACACTTCGCGCCGCTGTTCGAGAAGCTGGTGAGTCTGGTTCAAAAGATTTGAAGGGTGTTGCTGTTGCACTTAGTAGGGGAGCCTTGTTAGGGGCTCGAGGGAATTCTGGAGTGATTCTTTCGCAGATCTTGCGCGGCTTTTCCGAGGGGATGTCCGATTCATGTGAGTTGGGTGTTTTCGAATTTTCGGCTGCTCTTTCGACGGCGGCCGAAGTTGCGTACCAGGCGGTCACAGACCCAGTCGAGGGGACCATTTTGACAGTTGCACGGGATGCGGGTTTGGCGGCCACGTCTGCTGCTTCCCATATTGATTCAATCGAAGACCTGCTAGCGGTGGTAGTTGATGCATCTAGAGAATCTGTCGCAAACACACCCAGTCAGCTCGCAGTTCTTGCGGAGGCTGGTGTCGTTGATGCGGGTGGACAAGGTTTGCAAGTTATTTTTGAAGGAATGCTTCGTTTTGTTCGGGGGGAAGCCCTGCCCGAGCTTGTTGAGGGTGATGTCTCTTCCCACGTTTCCGTGGCGTTTGCCGAGGCGCATCAGAATGACAGCCACGGTTACTGCACCGAATTCATTGTCAGAGGTTCCAGTTTAGATGCCGGTGTCCTGCATGGTGAGCTGGAGTCTCTTGGAGACTCGTTGCTCGTAGTAGGTGATTCTCAACTGGTACGAGTGCATGTGCACACGGAACGGCCGGGAGATGTCGTCAATATGGCATTGGCGCATGGGCAAATTGATCAACTCAAGGCAGAAAACATGGATGTGCAACAGGCTCAAAACTTTGACCAGGTTTTGAATGAAGAGTCCCAGATGCCTCCGGAAAATGGGGTGGTTGCTGTGGCTAGTGGAAGTGGTCTCCAGAATATATTTCGGAGTCTCGGTGCTACGGTGGTGGCCGGTGGTCAGACGATGAATCCAAGTGCTGGAGACCTGCTGGATGCTATCGAGAAATTGTCTGGTTCTTCGGCATTTGTTCTACCGAACAACGGGAACATTGGTATGGCAGCACAACAGGCGGCAGAGCAGTCCGAAAAGGTTGTGCATGTAATTCCTACAAGGTCGGTGCCTCAGGGGATCGCGGCGGCAATGAGCTTCAATCCAACCGAAAACTCGGAAGTTAATCTTCAGGCTATGAGTCATGCGGCGAAGGAGACCATTACGTTAGAGGTGACACGTGCGGTGCGCGACGCAGTTGTCGATGGCATCTCTGTGGCAGAGGGGCAATATCTTGGCCTGATTGATGAGGGTTTAGTTGAGGTTGATGTTGAAGCGGGGGCGGTCGTCAGGCGTATGTTAGGAAGAGTGATTGATGCTGACGTCGAGGTCGTGTCGATCTACAGCGGTGTGATGATTTCTCACGAGCAGTCGGAAGAACTTGTTTCTGGGATCGGTGATCAATATCCCGATGTTGATATTGAAGCTTTTAAGGGTGGGCAGGATCACTACGAATACATAATCTCGGTCGAGTAGTAGTACTGCCAAACATGCCGACGAGGATTCAAGACACGAAATCCATTGAACCGGATTCAAGTTTGCTCCGCGCTGATCCAACGCCAGCACTGATCAAGCAGGTTCGACTAATTCTCGAGAGCGAAGAAGTCTCAGGTTATGACGATTCTTCAGCGCCAGGCGGGCTTTCAGCATGGATGGCTGGTGCAGGTAGGGCGGTGGGGTTCCTCACACAACTCGCTAATTATTCCGGTTTGCGTCCCAGCACCCGAGAGCAGCTTGCACAACGTGTAATGGACAAGCTGGAAGGTGCTGGTAGCAATGTCCCGGACCAGGCAAATGCCCCGGTAACTGATGTGCCTGGCATAGGCACTACCGCTGCAAAACAATTGTCAGTGCTGGGGATAAGGACTGTTGGTCAATTGCTTCGACATCGGCCGCATCGGTACATCGATAGATCTTCGATTGTGCACATAGCCGAAGCTCGGTATGGACAGGAGGTCACTCTCATAGGCCACGTAAGCAATATAGAGGTGCGTCCTGCTCGATCTAGGCGAATGCGTGTTGTTGAGGCGACTATTACTGACGAAACTGGAAGCATTAAGGCGGTATGGTTTAATCAGGCCTATCTGGCTCGAACCTTGAATGGTCGACACAACGTGGCGCTCGCCGGGCGGATAGAGTCCGGACCTCAAGGATTGCAATTAACAAGTCCGGAGTATGAGTTGCACCTAGGGCGGATGGTTAACGCCGGGCGTCTTGTTCCTGTATATCCCCTTACGCGAGGTGTTTCACAGCGGCAAGTTCGACGGTGGGTTTCAACCGCAATTGAAAACTACGCTGGAAGTCTCCACGATGCCCTCGACGGAAAGATACGTTTACGAAATCACTTGCCGGAGATTACGGAGGCTGTGCGTGAGTTGCACTTTCCTAATAGTCGGGAGGCGGCGGATGGGGCTGTTAGACGTTTTGCATTCGAAGAGCTGTTGCTCTATCAGCTAGCTATCATGAGACACAGGCGCGACTGGCTGCGAAGTAGGCCAGGCCGTAGTGTTCGGATACGGCAAGACACACTGACAGCGTTCGGTGGGCAGTTGCCTTTTAAATTGACGGGCGATCAGCGTAGTTCGTTGGCAGAAATTTTGACGGATCTTCGTAGGGACAGGCCGATGAGTCGGTTGCTCCAAGGCGATGTTGGTTCTGGGAAGACGGCGGTGGCTGCAGGCGCACTATTTGCTGTTGTTGGTGACGGTTGGCAAGGCGCAATGCTGGCCCCTACCGAGGTTTTGGCGGAACAACATGCTCAAACGCTCCGGGAAATGTTGCAGCCGCTGGATGTGAGGGTTGAACTTATCACCGGAGGCGTTCCGGCTTCTGATAAGCGAAAAATATGGCGTGCTGTTGAACTTGGAAAAGTTGATGTTGTTGTTGGAACTCACGCAATTATTCAGCGAAGTTCTCGATTCAAACGATTGAATCTGGCAATAGTCGATGAGCAACATCGCTTTGGTGTTCGTCAGCGTAGTGAAATGCGGGCGAAGGGATTCAACCCCCATCTATTGGCCATGACGGCGACTCCAATTCCGCGCACGTTGGCATTAACGCTATATGGGGACTTGGATATCAGCACATTGCGGGAACTACCGGCAGGTCGGCGGCCAGTTAAAACCTCGTTTGTGCCCAGTAGTCGACGGCAGGAGGCATATAGCTTTATTCAAAGGCAGATTTCCGCTGGCCGGCAAGTTTTCATTGTTTTTCCAATAATCGAAGAGTCTGACGCATTGAATGCCAGGGCGGCTGTGGAAGAGTATGAAAGGCTCTCAGAGACGGTGTTTAATGACCCCGGCCACTCTGTGGGTTTACTCCACGGACGAATGAGCTCGACTGCCAAGGAAAAGGTCATGCGTGAGTTCAGGGATGGAGACGTGAATGTGCTTGTTAGTACTGCTGTGGTTGAAGTTGGAATAGATGTGCCCAATGCAACGGTAATACTTATCGAGGGAGCAGAACGATTTGGTCTGGCGCAGTTACATCAGCTTAGGGGCAGGGTTGGTAGAGGGGAGCATTCCTCCTACTGCTTGTTAATGAGTGAGGCGTCGGGTATGGGTGGGAATGAGAGGTTGGCGACTTTGCAAACAACCGATGATGGATTTGTTCTTGCTGAGCGTGATCTGGAACTCCGAGGCCCAGGCAATGTTATTGGTACTCGTCAGAGTGGTGTCCATGGCTTTACGTTTGCATCGGTAACAGATTTGGAGACAGTTAAACAGGCGCGAAGAGAAGCTGTCGGCTTGCTAGATGACGATCCTGACCTTATTCAGCAAGACCACTCGTCGTTGGCAAACGCGGTGAGTACGGTGCTTGCTGAAAATGAGTGGAGCTAAGAGGTTCTGTGGCGGGACGTCGAAATTTCCTTCGTGTAGCGACGGGAGAACTGGGAGGTCGTCGTATACAGGTGCCATCTGGCGTTCGACCTACCACTGATAGAGTTCGTGCAGCCATTTTCGATGCCCTGCAGCAGGAACCTTCTGCTCGGGTGCTTGATCTGTTCGCTGGTTCAGGATCCTTTGGTATAGAGGCGTTCAGCCGAGGTGCTGAATTTGTTCAATTTGTTGAACGAAATCGGAGGGCCGCCCAAGTTATTGAAGACAACCTTAAGAGCCTGGAAATAGACACTCAGGCGGATATCGTGATTAGAGATGTTCTCAGGACCGACTTACGGGGATCGGGTCCTTTTGGTCTTGTGTTTGCTGATCCTCCGTATGCCGATAATCCATGGGCCGGAGTTTTTCAAGTCATAACGGTTTCAGGCGTGCTTTCCAAGGACGCTCGAATAGTCGTTGAAGTCAGTAGTCGGCAAGGTGTTCCGGACCCTCCAGATGGATGGATGTGTTGGAAGGTTCGACGCCACGGAGACACTGAATTTGCGATTTTTGTTCATGCTTGACCAAAACGTGTTCCGATCCGTAGCTATAATAGGTACATATAGATTGGAGGGCTGGGGATGCGTGCATTGTTCCCGGCCACGTTCGACCCGGTCACAAATGGTCATATGGACGTCCTGAATAGGGTTTCCCTTGTTTTTGACAGTGTTGTGGCAGGAGTTGTTGATAATGCGCGCGCCGGAAATCTTTTTACAGCGCAAGAGCGGGTTGATCTTCTGCAGGCGGCAGTTGTGAGCTTGGACAACGTTGAAGTGCTTCCATATACGGGACTAACTGTGGATTTTGCTCGTCAGGTAAAGGCAAGTGTTCTGGTGCGAGGGCTACGTGCCGTGTCAGACTTTGAGTATGAGTTTGCGTTGTCGGCAATGAATCGACGTTTACATCCGGACATAGACACAATGTTTTTTCTCTCAGCGCCGGAGCATTCATTTGTGAGTTCGTCTTTGATACGCGAAATTGGGGCGCTAGGCCGGTCCGTTGAGCCATTTGTGCCGCCTAACGTAAATGTAGCTATTTGTGAGAAGTTCGCGCCAAGCGCGGATCGGAGGTAGAGCGTCATCGACCTCATCAATCTAATTGAACGTATGGAATCGCTGGTGAGCAGTGCGCAGCGCGTTCCGTTGATGCAAAAGTCTCTTGTAGACGAAAAAGCACTACTTGAGATTATTGACGAGATGCGGATTCGAATTCCGGAAGAGATTCGCGAAGCTAGGCAGTTAATGCGAGAAAGGGAACAGATCCCGCAGTCAGCTCAAATGGAGGCTGATCAAATCATTCAGGAGGCTCGGGAGCAAGCCGATCAACTTATCCGAGATGAAGAGATCGTTAAGGAAGCGGAAGCTCGGGCTCAGCAACTGATAGGGGAAGTTGAGGAACAGGCTGAAGTCTCTCGTGAAGAAATGGACATCTACGCCTTGAACATGTTGCGTGACCTTGAGCGTCGTCTCCAGTCACACCTTTCAAGTATTCAACGTGGAGTGCTTGCTTTGGATGAAGAGGCTGCGGCTGCTGCTGATCTCGGAGACGAGGAGCCCGTTTAGGACGGGAGTGGAGTCGGTCGGGCAGGGTAAACCCATGGCTGATTTTGTCTTTAATGTTTCCAGGCTTCTGGGTCAGCAACCAGGGGCTCACCGTTCGGAAGCTGTGGAAGCTTCGCGTGCGGTGATGAATGTTCCTGAACTAATAAGACCTGTGTTGGGCATGGCTCGCCTGACGCGGATTGAACGTGCCATTTTTGTTTCAGGCAATATGAGGGCAACTGTTCGGGTTCCTTGTGCCCGTTGTGATCGTGATCTGGATGTGGGTGTTGAGTTTGATTTGGCTGATGAGTTTGTTCCGGTAGGGGCAGAGCTTTCCGAAGACAATCAGGATTTGGCTGATTGCTGGCGATTGGACAAGCGGCATAATCTTGATTTGAGCGAAGTCCTGACAGAAGGTGTCGTAAGCGCAATTCCACCGTTTGCCGTATGTGAACACGGTTGTAAGATCTCGACGCTTGAAGAGGAAGCTTCGGGGCCGCGTCTTGATCCCCGATTGGAACCGCTATACAAAATTCGTCAGGAGATGTTTCCTGAAGACCTGCAAGATGATGGATAATGGTTTGCTATGGGTGCCCAGCCAAAACGTCGTCTAACCAGATCCAGGTCCCGAGCCCGTCGTCATGCTACGAGAGCTCGTAAGCCGAACTTGGGTCGTTGTCCCACGTGTGGATCTCTTGTGACAAGTCATCGAGTTTGTCCCGTATGTGGGAACTATCGGGGTGTTCCTGTCACGGAGCCAACAGGACAAGCTTCAAAGTATCGGTAATAAAAGGGCCTAGTAATAATAGGCATGGCTGAAAATCGGCCTCGTGTGGCCTTTGTGTTCCCCGGTCAGGGTTCTCAGACTCTGGGGATGGGGCATGGGCTTTATAAGCAATCCTCGGCGGCGCAAGAGGTTTGGCGTGCTGCGGATGCGAGTGGAAACGAGTTGCTCACGTCACGTGTTTTTGACGGAGTTGCTGAAAGTTTGCGATCGACGGATGTTCAGCAGCCAGCTATCGTCGCTACCTCGATCGCAGCACTTGCTGCCTTTAACGAAGAGCTTGGTTTCGAACACGGGTTTGTTGGGGCGGGCTACCCGATCAACGTAGCTGTTTTTGCTGGACACAGTGTCGGGTTGGTTTCTGCGCTGGTTGGGGCAGGCTGTACACCCATAGATGAGGCTGTAGCTCTTGTTCGAGATAGGGGTCGGTATATGGCTGCGGCAGCTCGTGACAAGCCCGGACGTATGGCTGCTGTACTCGGACTCGATGTCGTTGCAGTGGAGGATCTAGTAGCGTCAATTCGGAGAAGGATACCTGGAAGCTATTTATCAATTGCTAACGTAAATTCCCCCCAGCAAGTAGTGGTGGCAGGTGATCTCTTGGCTATAGATCAGGTTGTTAACGAGGGGAGGGAAAGCGGGGCACGTCGGGTGATTCCGTTAGATGTCAGCGGTGCCTTCCATTCAATAGCAATGTTTCCTGCACGTGAATCGATGAGGAAACGTCTGGTAGCCGTCGGGATTGATGCACCTATCGCACCAGTTCTTAGTAATGTGGACGCTACCGAACTCACAACGCCGTCTGAAATCAGGGCGGAGCTGGCGGATCATATCGTTGCACCGGTGCGGTGGTTAGATGGAGCGAAAAAGATTGAAACGATGGGAGTGAAGCATGTTGTTGAGTTTGGACACGGATCCGTCCTTACAGGCATGCTGCGTCGTACTGTTAAGGAAGTTGAGTTGCACAATGTGTCTGATGTGGAATCAGCGAGGTCGGTAGCGGGCATACTTACATGATGGAAAACCCTCTTCGCCTGCAAGATGACCGAGTATTGATCACTGGCGCTTCCGGAGCACTTGGCTCCGTCTTTGCGCGTCGGCTTGCTTTGGAAGGTGCCGATTTGGCTTTGCACTACAAATCGAACAGTGAATCGATTGAGAGGCTGGCTGATGAGATCCGCGCTCTCAACCGCAAGGTGTTTACCGTGAAGGCTGATCTGTCGACTGTGGATGGTGCTGAATCTCTTGTGGATGAGGCGCGTGAAGCCCTTGGAGGGCTTGATGTACTGGTGAACAATGCGGGTATCACTCGAGACACGTTACTTGTTCGTATGTCGGACGAGCAATGGGATGAAGTTATTCATACAAACTTACGATCAGCGTTTGTGTGCTCGCGGCGAGCAGTCCGGGAGATGTTGCGTCAGCGTAGGGGGCGGATCATCAACATTGCTTCCGTGGCGGGATTGATAGGCAATGCTGGCCAGACGAACTATGCGGCTGCTAAAGCTGGCCTGGTTGGCTTCACCAGGGCGCTTGCTCGGGAAGTAGGTAGTCGGGGAATAACTGTGAACGCGGTTGCCCCTGGATTTGTTGTATCACCTCTTACCGATGAGATACCGGACGAGATAAAGACCGCGGCATTGAGATCGATTCCCATGGGGAGGTTTGCTGATCCTGTGGAAATCGCTGGAGCCGTTGCGTTTCTAGCCTCTTCGGACGGCGACTATGTCACTGGCCATGTCCTTACCGTGGACGGTGGCGTTGCGATGGATTAAAAAATGCTCGAGAAGGTTTTGGTAGCCAACCGAGGTGAAATGGCGGTGCGCATCATTCGTGCTTGCCGCGATCTCGGTATGCGTTCAGTTGCAATATATTCTGAGGCTGACGCTGATTCGCAGCACGTTGCAATGGCTGACGAGTCCGTATGTGTTGGGCCCTCGGCTGCAGCAGGCAGTTATCTCAATGTTCCGCACATTATTGGCGCCGCACTTAATACGGGATGTGATGCGGTACATCCAGGTGCTGGGTTTCTTGCTGAAAACGCCTATTTTGCGGAGGTTTGTGATCGCTACCACATAGCGTTTGTCGGTCCCACTTCTGAAAACATTCGCGCCATGGGGAACAAGACTGAAGCCCGAAAGGCGGCGAAATCTGCTGGGCTAGAGACCATCCCTGGGTCAGACGGACCTGTTAAAGATGTGAATGAAGCAAAAACAATGGCTCGGGAAGTTGGATACCCGGCGATGGTCAAGGCAGCAGCCGGTGGCGGGGGACGGGGGATTCGATGTGTGGAAAATACTGATGAGTTGGTTGCACTGTTTCCAATGGCTCAGGCGGAAGCTCGCAGTTCATTTGGAAGTTCGGAGCTCTACGTCGAAAAGCTGATTGAATCGTCTAGACATGTCGAGGTGCAGGTGTTGGGGGATGGCAAGAATGTCATACATCTTGGCCATCGAGAATGTTCCATTCAACGTCGGTATCAGAAACTAGTAGAGGAGTCTCCGTCGCCGAGCTTGGTGGGAAAGATTAGTGATCGAATTACACGTGCGGCCGTACGTTTGGCAGATTCGATCAATTACACGGGTGCTGGGACGGTCGAATTTCTTTTGGATCCTGATGGGGACTTTTATTTCATTGAGGCAAATACGCGTATTCAAGTGGAACATCCGGTGACAGAAGCGGTTACTGGAGTAGACATTGTGAAAGCCCAGATTGCAATAGCTGCTGGTGAACCGTTAGCGATCCGACAGCGTGATGTTCAGGTCCAGGGGCATGCGATTGAGTTTCGTCTGTTGGCAGAGGATCCGAAACGCGACTTTCGTCCAGCCTCTGGGGTTATAGATGATCTGAGGTTGCCCGGAGGTCCTGGCGTGCGGGTTGATTCGCACATTTTTTCCGGGTATTCAGTACCTCCATTTTATGACTCGTTACTTGCCAAGATAATCGTGTACGGAGCTTCTAGGGAAGAAGCTCTTGCGCGTGCTCGGCGGGCCCTGGACGAGACCTCGATTGATGGATTGACTACGAACGTGGGTTTCCACCGAGCGATTGTTCGGGATGAGCGATTCATTGCAGCTGATTACGATCTGGATTTTCTTGCTACTGACTTGGCTCCGGTTGCGGGGGTTGTTCCCTAGCCTGTGGCTGCTCGACAGCGTCGCGGGCGTCGACTCGCGCGAGAAACGGCGATGAGACTTGTTTACGAATCCGACATTACCCAAAAATCTCCAAATGAATTGCTGGAGGAACGTCGTTCTGAATTTAATTTGGATGAAGCTACCTATGGTTATGTTTGCCTTCTTGTTGATTCGATATCGAAACGTTCGACAGAATTAGATGCCACGATCGGGAAGCTTACGCCGGCTTGGCCTGTAGAACAGATGGCTCGGTTAGATGTCGCCATTTTGCGAATCGCACTGTCAGAGATAGATGCTGGTGATGTGCCTGCCGCGGTTTCCATAAGTGAAGCTGTTGAGTTGGCTAAGCGATATTGTTCGAGTGGCGCTGCTCGAATGATTAACGGGGCGCTCGGATCGTACGTGCGTCAATGAGAAACAATCGTAGTTTTTTCCATGTGGCAGTTAAGCTGACGCATGGCTGAAGCTGATCAAGGTCTATCGAATCAGGCCGATCCTCAGGATCCTCTCGGTGGAGTTATGACACTCCGCGAGCATTTAGAGGAACTCAAAAAGCGGCTGACGATTGCCGTGCTTGCGGTTATTGTGGCTAGTTTTGTTGTCTGGCCGTTCAAAGACTGGGTTTTCTGGGTCGTTCAACAACCCTTGCCTCGTGGCGCGGTGCTTCAGCAGATTGCGGTTACCGAGACGCTTTTCACGTTCATAAAAATATCGTTCATAGTTGGGTTTGGGCTAGCTAGCCCGATTGTTCTGTATCAAGTTTTGGCATTCGTATCACCTGGCCTATATGCGAACGAGCGTAAGTGGCTCTTTATGAGCATTCCGGCGATCGCCATAGCCTTTTTGGCAGGCGCGGCATTTGCTTGGTTCATAGTTCTTAGGTTTACGGTTGGATTCTTGGCTGGCTTTGCTCCGGCTACCATTGCGACTGAATTCACTGTCGACGGCTGGGTTACGTTTGTCCTTCGTATTTTGTTGGCGGTGGGCTTAGCTTTTGAAACGCCGTATGTAATATTCGCGCTGGCGAAGATTGGTGTGGTTAGTGGGGATCAGTTAGCTCGGCAGCGTCGCTATGCGATCGTGGCGATCGCGATAATTTCTGCAATCATCACGCCTACTCCCGATCCTTTCACGCAAGCTTCGGTGGGCATTCCGCTGTACGCCTTGTACGAGATCGGTATTGTGCTTGCAAGGGTTGCTGCTCCAGGTGAGCAACAATCTGACGCCGAGACCGACGACGGATCTTCGAATCAAGATGAGGAGTAGAGCAACCTATCGGTTTTACCGGTAACGAGTTTGCAGAGTCGAGTTGGGGGTTTTTGGTAGAGCCAGTTTTAAGGATTCAGCGGCTTGTTTAAAGTCGTTTGGAGGTGGACAGGCGACCAGCCAAGATCTATCGATATGGTCTGTGAATTCAATTGTCCACGCGTGCAGCAGTGTCCGGATACCATCGGGGCTTTTGGTGCCATAGGTCGAATCTCCAACTATTGGATGACCGATAGCTGCCATATGCACTCGAATTTGGTGCGTGCGACCGGTTATGGGTTGAACTTGCACTAGTGCTTGCGATCCGGACTTATCCAAGACCTTGTAGTAGGTCTTGGAGGGGCGGCCGTTTGAGGTTACCGCCATATGGGTTCGTCTTGAGGGGTGTCGTCCGATCGGTGCTTCAACAATTCCCTGTTCTGATCTTGGGGTGCCGTTCACAATTAACAGGTAACGCTTTTGGATTTCCCGATCCGCGAACGCTTGCGTAAGGTGCAGATATATTTCGGATGTGCGAGCAACAACAACGACACCCGATGTCTCTTTGTCTAAGCGATGAACGATCCCTGGTCTTTTGGGATGACCCACATGATGGGTTTCAGGGAACTTTGCGACTAGTCGATGAGCTAATGTCCCGCAGGAGACTCCAGATCCCGGGTGCATGATGATGCCGGCTGGTTTGTTGATGACTGCAAACTCTGGGTCTTCAAGCAATATGTCTACGGGGCTGTGTTCGGGAACGAGTGTTTCTGTTTTTGTCGGCATGTTGATACAGATCTTGTCGCCCATTCGAGGACGCTGGTTTGGCCGAGCTTTTTCCCCGTTGACGGTGATATAGCCACTACGAAGAAGTCGGACAGCCCTCGATCGGCTTATATCGGAATAACGACCTGCTATGAATACGTCCAATCGTTCAGCAGACGGTTGGTCGGTAAGGGTTACTTCAATACTGGGTGGGCGTTCGGCGTTCACGCCTGTAGCTTAGGTTATGTGCGGATCCATTAGGGATTTTCTCTCAGCTAGCACTGTGAACGTCTTGGTTATTTAAGGGTTGGGCTGCGGGGCATGTCGGAAATATGAAGCGTGCCCACATCGAGGAGTAACAACAGATCCCTGAACTGCTTTGTTGAGCAATATACTCATATGCGAAACGGTTTCCTATGGATGCGATGCATCTTGCAGCGCTAGCTCTGGCGGTTTTGTGTTTAAGCGGAACAGCAACATTTTTCTTGAGATCACAGAGACCTTGCTCCTAGCTGCCCTGATTTTTTTGGGGACAAGGTTGCTGGTTCAAAACTTCCGTGTTGAAGGCCCGAGCATGCTTCCGAGTCTTGGTGATGCTGAGTTCTTGGTAGTAAACAAGTTGGCCTATTTGAATACGGACCCGGGCAGAGGCGACGTAATTGTCTTTCGATCACCGCGGAGCCCGGAGGAAGATCTTGTGAAACGTATTGTCGGTTTACCCAAGGAAACCGTTGAAATTCTAAACGGCCAAGTTTTTGTTAACGGTCAGGTGCTTGATGAGGCAACCTACATTCAGGACGATGTTGCCCGGAATACTCCGGCGACTACGGTTCCTGCGGACGCATATTTTGTTATGGGTGATAACCGGCGTCAGAGCCGTGATTCGCGCGATATAGGTGCTATTCCCCGTGCGTCGATTGTTGGTCGCGTCTGGGTGGTTTATTGGCCGTTTAGCAAGATGGGATTGCTTCCTGATGTTGCTCCAGCGATTATCCCGTAAGGACGAATTATCTAGAGGTTGTTCCAAGCTGTAATGATCCGTTCACGCGTTTGCACTAGGGTTTCAGGGAGGACTTTTACATCGCCAGTCACAGGCATGAAATTTGTGTCTCCGTCCCATCGTGGAACCACATGAAAATGGATATGGCCAGGAATTCCTGCGCCTGCTGCAGACCCAAGGTTCGTTCCTATGTTGTAGCCGTCAGGAACGAGAGCCTTTTCAAGCACGGTTCGAGCTTCTACTAGGAGTACCATCATCTCGGTTGCTTCTTCCTGTGTAAGCTGCACGAGGTCGGAGACATGCCGGTGGGGAAGCACCAATAGGTGCCCGTTGTTATACGGATAGAGGTTCAGTGATACGTAGCTCGTTTTTCCGGTATGAACCACAAGGCCTGGAAGGCTAGTTGCTTGATCTATTGTGATGCAGAAAGGACAGGCCCCATCTTCTCGGTCCATATCCTCGACGTAAGCCATTCGCCATGGGCTCCAGAGTCGTTGTGATGTCAGGTGGAACTCCCGGCAGGCTAGACGACACCTTTGCGTCGGCGGCGAACGATCTTGGCGTTGATCTTACAGGTCAGTCACTCAAATATCTCGAGATCTATGCCAGCTTGGTCCGGGAACGTGCCTCTGAGTATGGCTTGATGTCCCAAAAGGCTGTTGCGGATATTGACCTGCATTTTTTGGATGCGATTGCGCTGTGCGCGCTGTTTCCTCGGGACAACGGGCAGAAGCTTCGTGCTGTAGATGTGGGGTCAGGCGTTGGAATCCCAGGCGTGGTGGCAGCCATCATCTGCCCCCATGTGGACATGACATTGTTGGACGCGTCCGGTCGGCGGATCCAATTTTTGGAGGATGTAGCAGAAGCTATTCCAGATTTAACCCTTGACCCCGTCAAGATTAGAGCTGAGATAGCTGGACATGGTGTGTTTCGTGAAGTATTTGACCTTGCAATTTCGCGAGCTGTAGCTCCAATGGCCGCTCTAGCTGAGCTATGTCTCCCGCTGGTCCGAGTGGGGGGTGAACTTCTAGCCCAAAAGACTAAGAGAGCTAAATGTGAGGTGGAAGCTGCGACGTACGCTGTAACTGCATGCGGTGGCTACTTTCTTGAACCGGCCTATTACCGACTTGTTGGAATGGATTTTGATCGTATGGTTGTACGTGTTTTGAAGCGTGAAGCGACTCCATCTTTGTATCCTCGCCGTGATGGTGTTCCGCAACAACGTCCGTTGATCCCGTCATAGGTCACGATTCTAGATAGCTGACAGGAGCAAATAATATGGGGCTGAGTGCTCATTACAGTCCGATCGCTCTGGCGATGGAAGACAACCCATTGAGGCCAAACTGGGCGATGCAACGGCCCGGGCTCATTAGTTTGGCGTACGGGTTCCCCGATGCAGAAAGCTTTCCGTTTCAAGAGCTGAAGGAAGCTACTGCCCACCTTATGGATGCTCGTACAGCGGATGCCCTTCAATATGGGCCTGTGTCGGGACCGGAACCACTACGGCGATTCATAGCTGAGTGGGTCAACGAGTCGGAGGGGCTGGCCGTCACACCCGAGAACATCTTGGTCACAAGTGGAGCATCGCAGGCGATTGTTTTGGCTACACGGTTACTGGTGCCGCCGGGTGGTGTGGTAATCGTGGAGTCTCCCACGTTCATTGGGGCGTTGTGGTTCTTACGAGGCATTGGTGTTCGTGTGCGCGGTGTGAAAACTGATACCAGCGGAACAGACCCTGCGGCTCTACGTGAGGTTGTTCATAGCGTGCGTCGTGAAGGACACGAGGTTTCGCTGGTCTATACGATGCCTACAGTGCACAACCCAGTTGGGTTTAATGCCCCGGTTCAACGACGGCGCGAACTTGCCGAGGTGGCGGAAGAACTAGACCTCATTTTTATCGAGGATGATGCCTATGGCGATTTGATTTATGAGGGGCCTCGGCCACGTTCGATGTATTCGGTTGCTGGTAGCGATCGCGTGATCAAGCTGGGGACTTTCTCTAAATTGGTGGCTGGAGGCATGCGTCTAGGTTGGGCGATCGCGCAACCAGATGACATTTCCAGAATGTGCGCGTTAAAGGCCGACAACGCTACCGGGCCTTTTGCAGCCTGGGTTACTTCGGAATATTTGCTGAGTGGGGCGCTGGCTGAACGATTACCGAGTCTGCGCACTCTGTATCGGAAACGTCGGGATGCGATGCTTCGGGAGTTGCATCCGCTAAAGGAACTTGATTGTGACTGGTTTAGTCCGGTTGGTGGTTTTTTTATCTGGCTTCGTCTTCCAAGTGGTCTCGATAGCGAAGCAATCCGTGGAAACGCCGAGGCCAATGGGGTGACCTATCTTTCCGGACACCACTGTTTTGCCGATTCTGATGACCGGCAGCACATTCGCCTTGCCTTCAGTTATCTGTCGGAGGAGGAACTTTGCGTTGGTACCCGTCGTCTCGTTGAGACGATTCGGGCTGCGGTGCTGGAGAACGGTTTGGGTTAGGGCGATAGCGCGTGATAGGGGTGTTCTTTCCAGGGAAGTTAGGATGTAGTGAAGAAGACCGGGTAATGCTGGTCAAGAATTACCGAGAATCAAGACTTTTAATGACTGGGTAGCTATTATCTTGTCGGTCAATAATTGCAGCGAGGACCCAGTGCTTTTCGAACTCCGCCAGTACAAGATCCGGGATGGCCATAAGGAGAGCTGGGTTCGCCTTATGGAAGATGAAATCATTCCCTTCCAGGTCGCTCAAGGCATGGTCATCCTCGGTAGCTTCATGGGTGAGGACGACGACTCTATTTACGTGTGGATCCGGCGCTTCAAGGACGAAGCCGAACGCGAGCGCCTTTACCAGACGGTCTACGAATCCTCCCACTGGAAAGAGAATATTGCGCCGCGCATTCCGGAGATGATGGACCGCGAGTCGATAAAAGTGATTCGCTTGGAGCCGACCCCGAAGTCACCGATCCAGTAGCAGCACAGTTGTGCTTG
>CAZFVB010000012.1:5196-45319 GCA_964522375.1 uncultured Chloroflexota bacterium | reverse complement strand
AGGCTGGGGGTTCAAGTCCCCTCGCTCACCCCTTTCTATCGTCAAAGCACGGGGTGTTTCCATGGGTTGATCTTCTGTGGTGCAATTTGAGAGTCAACGGATTCGGGATTTCGGCTGACATTTTTCCGACGCTACATATTGGAGGAAGTCAACGAGGAGTGTTCTTGCCAATGGGTCTGAGCGACCTGCACGACTGAGGCCTAGGGTTGTCACGAGGACTCGGCCCTCTCCATAGCGGGCCTGAGCTGTAATCGCGGCTTCATTCGCGACCCATCCTCGGAATGTTCCCATAAGAACGTCAGACGTTTCGAGCCCATCAAGGGCGGGTATCACTCGAGGGGCACTACAGGCCTCGAAAGGTGTTCCCATCAAGGGGCCAACAGGAAGGTTGGATGGTCCGTCGTGAGCAATCCAATCAAAACCGGTACACCAATGAGGCTGGAATCTTCCTTCTCGTGGTACCGACGGGAGAAAGACCGTGTCTTCAAGGTCTGCAAGTACGAGCGCAGGTAAGCCGCTGTTGACCAAGTCTTTTGCAGAGGATCCCCCTCCGGCAACTACGATGGCATCTACGCGGTTAGGCTCGGTGAGCGTCGTGCATCCTGCTTCAGCCAGCGCGTTTGCGAGGGTTGAGACTTGGTTTACGGCAGTGGCTCCCGTGAGAAATATTCGCAGTTTTCCTTCGATGGTCTGTCTTGACGCGGGGATCACTAACAGTTCGGATCGTTGCTCTAAGCTGACACCAGCACCCTGTACTGAAACTGAAATGCTGAAGAACCCAGAGCTATCAGTTTGAGGGGCTTGGAATTCGAAGCTATCGATGCAGGTAGGCTCGAATCCAGATTCGAGGTCGAACTGTTCCCGTCGTCTTGGGTGGCTATTTATCGACCACTCAACGTCAACGGTTCCTGGCGTTCGGGGCCCGGAAAGTATTGCGTGGCACGTTACATTACTTCCGCTCCAAGCAGATGTTGGAAGTGCATCCAGAATAAGCACTGTCTCTGCTCCGACGCTTCGCAGGGCTTGAACTGCCGGCTTGGGGTTGCCAGCGAAATCTGCTATTCCATTGGGTTCCCATCCTTGGTCAGTTAGTTCGGTTAGTACAAAGCCACTTAAGCGTTCTGTTTTTCGCAGGATTTCGACTTGTCGCTTTATCCCGGCTGCTTGGATTTTCTGTGTGGCTTGACATAAATCCGATGTTCTGGTGAAGGCTCGACGTACGTGCGAATTTTCGAACCGAGAAGCAAAACCTGCTTGGTCAAAAGAACTATCTGTCATCCATGTTCGGGTTGATTCCAGGCCGTTCTTCAGAGCATCGACGTTTTCAGGTAGTCCCCAAATTCCAAATTCGGTTAGAGCCACCGGTCGTTCACCTGGTTGGGTGGCATCTTCACGGGCCCAAAGGTCCGGTGGGCGGGTGGCCAGGCGTCCAACTTCCCGGCGGAATCGACTGAGTCCCTGCGGATAGTTGGCGTATTCGTGGAAGTCAGCAAGGTCTGTATCCACGTGTGACTCTCCGGTCATCGCTGAGTTGTCGATTACTAAACGCGAGTGGTCCAACGTTCGGGCAAGCTCAACCCAACGCCGGAGTCGGGCTCGGTCGTCAGGTGACCCCCCTATATTGAGCCCCCAGCCCTCGTTGACGATCGACCGGGCGATGAGCGAAGGATGGTGCCCGTCTCGTAACGTGGAACGTTGCAGCATGGTCGCTATTTCATCGTCAAGCCATTTCGGCATACCATCTGGTGGTGTGGTCGGATGTCCCCAGCTGGGCAATTCGTACCAAACTAAAAGACCAAAGCGATCCGCGAGCGCGAGGTATCTGGGATCCGGCAACTTGACGTGACATCTAAGCAGGTTGAGCCCGGCGTCCCGAGCGGCAGCAAATCGCTTGTGAAGGGCTTTGTCTCCGGGATATGCAAAACCGGTGGCTGGGTGGTAGTCCTGATCTAAGGCGCCGCGCAGATACAAGGGGCGACCGTTTAGCCAGAGGTTCTCTTCATCGGCGTGTAAAGACCGAAATCCCGTTATATAAGTTTGGGTGTCGGTCACTCCATTTTGGCTAAAGAAGGCATCAAGCTGATAGAGAGATGGAGAGTTGGGTGACCATGGGACTATCTCCGCCCAGTGGTGCTCTATGTCAATTCCTTTGTCCAAGCGGCCGTTGTTGCTTGATTCCCATACTGTTGAGCCTCCGCCAAGAGGACGGACTTGGATTCGAAGAGATCCAGGCGTAGAACTTTCACCTAGAGTCGATATACGTACGGTTTCCATGTCGGGCGTGAGATCGGTCTTGACACCTTGGATACGAGCTTCTGGCCGAACAACCAAATGAACTGGCTGCCAGATACCGGAACATTCGCCATACCAATGTTGCTTTCCTCGGGGAAGCCAGGCGCTATCAAATGAGTCGCCGTGTGGGGACTCGACTGTTTGTGTGGGCAAGAGTGGAGCATCCCAGACTCGAACTGTCAGCGTCGTGGGTTTCCCATGCAGTTCAGGCGGAAGCACAGCTTCAAATGGAAGATAGCCGCCTTGATTCGAAGCAATAAGCCGGTCGTCTGCCCATACGTCAGAGTGCCAATCAGCTGCACCAAAGATAATGACGGCTTGGTGGTGTGGTTCTGGGTTAGGAACTATTAGCTGGCGACGGTACCAGTAATATGCTGGCCCGTCGGGCAGAACACCGATCGAGAGTTGCGCGTGCGAAGGTACTTCGATTCGAGCATCAAATTGTGCGGAGTCCAGATCAGGACACGTGTTGACGCAAAACTCCCATGTTCCGTTTAGATCGATTTGGCGTGAGTTCATAGTTGCCTGTTAGGTTTGTTGCAAATTACAAGATGGATGGTTGCGAGCGGTGAACGAATCATCCGTACCCTCCTCTAACACTCCAACGGGCAATGGTCTTAGTCAGGCTGCTATTAGAAATTACGCGATTTCTGCTGTAGCCCTGTTGATGGTGGCAAGTGCGGTATATGTGGTGTGGGTTGACCGTAATCTTGGTCAGCCGCCAGATGTTTCTCAAGAGTTTGGCACGTCTGCCCCGCTTGAAGATAAAACGGCTATGTCGAGTGTGCCTGTCGTAGTTCCGTCGACGCCAAATTCCGTCATAATCAATATGGACCTTGGGAGTGGTCAACACGAGATTCCATCCACTCCCACAGTCATTCCTGCTCGCCGCGACAGTGAACCGCAGTTTTTTTTGGTGAAGGTACGCCCTGGAGATACCCTGGCTGCTCTGGCGAGTCGGCATAAACATAGTTTTGCTGAGATAGCTTCGCTGAACGGAATTGATCCGCCATATTTGTTGCGTGTGGGTGACGAGCTTCTTTTTCCTAATCGTTAGGTGCTTCCGGCTAAAGAAACTTAGTCAGCAGCCTCGGGCTTTTTATCCGGGGCGTTCGAATCAGATTGTTCTGTCTTTTCGTCAGGGTCGGATGGTGAATCTGACGAATCGAGTGTTCGAGACGATTCATTAAGCTCGGTGGAATCCGCATCGGAGACGTTAGTCGACCGATGTTCGCCTTCAACTTCTGCAGAGGGACTCTCCGGGGGAACGGCGGCTGGTTGGATGTCGTCTAGGGACTGTTCGCTGCTTGGTGGTTGGCCGGGGTCTAGCGCTATGAAGCGAACTGGCCACGACGAGACACCATCGACAGCGGATGGAATCGCCATGCAGGCGAGCCGTTCTTCACTTAGTTCGGTTGTGTTGTGAAGGTTCCGGACTACCGGGATATCACTTTCCAGTAGAACGCTTAGGATTACACGTTCGTCGTCGGGTTCATTCTCACGACCTACTTCTATGTCGTCGGCAAGTGCTAGCAGTTTGACGCCTCGAACCAGCAACCATTGGGTAGCTTGGGCGGTGAGTCGCGGAGTACTTCCATCAGGCACGGTAGCTAGAATCGCGATATCACCGTTTTGAAGACGTCGCCCGAAGGCTTGTTCAAGCTTTTCGGCATCGATGTCCGGGTCTTCCAGGGAAACCGGAAGTTTTCCGAGGACTCCTTCGCCAAAAAATGTGTCAACTCGTAAATCTCCGATTGCTGAACCCCAACTCGCGAAACGTCGACCTGCGACCACATGTGTGCCGACGTCGCTTTCCATCTGGATGCGGTGGGCAATAGTGCGAGGCTCGCCTGCACGCTCGAATTCGTGGGCAACAAAATTCTTGTTTAACCCGTGTTGCATTGGTTTGGTGCAATCGATGATGCGTCTGGGCATTTCTATCCGAATCTTGTGTGTGTATACGGATGGTCGACCGCATAGCGGGTTGTCGTCAATAGGTTATGGGTCAGTTAGTCGATCATTATCGGTTGTCCCCAGTCAGGAACCCGGAGTTCTATATTCGAATCAGCGAACGTTTCTCGGTAAAAAGAAAGTCCGCGATCCTCGAGATGGACGGGGATCAAGGTCCGAGGATTTGCGATCTCGATGAACTTACGTAAGTCAGCGCCAGCGGCATGGCCGGAAGCGTGGAAACCAGAATTCTCTGCTTCGTCGACCCCTTCTCCGCCTACGAGGTCGAGTCCAAGTCGATCGGTCCAGTTCCGAAGACGCCCCATGTCCAGCACGGCTTCCTCGTTGTAGGGCTCGCTTGAGGAATAGATCCACACACCGGTTGTTTCTCCTATATCCAAAAGCCGGGTTACGTCAAAAAAGCTAAAGCACAGTACGTAAGATCCGACGTCAGCTCGGATTTGTTCGGGCGCAATCAGTGCGTCTTCGAATTCGTCGGCTATCGCTTCTTGCCATGCTGAACGATTCGATCGAGTCTCACTGTATACAAGCAAATCATTTGCAGCTGATGGGGTCGGCACTTCAGTGTTTACTGTGGCCATAGCTTTGAGGAGTAGGGCGTCTTTCATCAGGACTACGAGCTTTCGACCGTTCATCCTCGCTGCTTCTAGAAAGGTTTCCAACCGTTCAATATTGCGTGGTCCAAAATCCGCGACGACCAAACCATTCTCGCTGGCGATACGTTCTATTGCTCGGTTTCGAACATCGTCTTCTGTCGTGCCGGCAGGCCGGCCAGCCTGTGTTCCCTCACATATCAGGGCCACAACGTCTAGTTTGGCCAATTCGTGGGCAAAATCGAGCGTCATGGCCCCACGGCGTCCATGAACACGAATGTCTCCGGTGTAACCAACCCACCCCGCGCTTGTCTCGACGGCAAACCCAACGGTTCCTGGGATTGAGTGGTCTGTTGGATAGGCTCGGATCTGGTGGCCTTCAAGAGAAGTGCTAGCCGGGGCCGCTTCACAAGTGACTGCGGCAGGCCCAGTTTTCGAAAATCGTCGTGTCCAATATGAAGCGGCAGTCGTCGTCCACGTTTCTTTGTCTAGGATTTGCCATGGCCGTTGTTCGAATGGTTCGTTTGTAGCCGAAGTGAGAAGGCCATTCTTCGGCCGTGCAGAGCGAAGAAATACGGTTTGGGCATCGACTCGACTTTGACCGCCATCCTGCATGGATTTTGCAATCAACGCGGAAGTAGCACTCGTAATGATGGGTATGTCGTTTCGTAGCATCGACACATACCCCACATGGTCGGCGTGGGCGTGGCTGAGCAGTACAGCACGTGGCGCGATGTCATTCCGGTAGCCCGGGTGTTGGTTTAGGCGATTCCAGATAAATGCGTGCTCAGGCAGGGTGCTTAGGTCGGAGCGGTATAGCCCTTCTAGGGGTGGAAGCAAGCCGGTCTGCAGAAAGTCAGATAATCCGTGGCTTGGCCGTGGTTGGAGAAACTCCTCGAAATATTTGCCGGCAGTACCAAACGACATTCCGAAATCGAAAAAAATTTGCCAGTCATCGTCCTCCAGAAGGAGTTTGTTCCCACCAATTTCGCCTGCACCGCCGTAAGCCGTAAATCGAACAGCCATCCATTACTCCTCCGTGGAGATGGATTCCACGCGGCCAAGTACCTCGGGGTTTTGAATTGATCGTGGACGTCCTCCGGTTAGTACTGCTACGGCATCCCGGACAGCGCTTTCTGGCCCCCATGCGCTTGCGTCACTTGAGTATCCGGCCGTATGTGGGGTGACAAATGCGTTGGGTAATGTGAGTAACGGGTTGCTTTCCTCTGGTGGTTCAACTTCCAGAACGTCTAGGGCGGCACCAGCGATCTGGCCTGTCTCGAGAGCTTTCACTAGTGACTGTTCATCGATTAACGGTCCTCGCGAAGCATTTATAAGGAAGGCAGTTGGCTTCATCTGTTCGAAGGCTGCCTGATTGAGCAGGTGGTGCGTTGAGGGGTTAAGCGGGGCGTGGACGGACAGGTAGTCCGATCTCTCTAGCAGGTGCTTAAGCTCTACAAGTTCTACGTTTAGGCGTTTAGCAAGGACGGGATCAACAAAGGGATCGTGTGCGATCACATGAAGCCCAAACGGTTTGCATCGCAGGGCTACTGCCTGTGCGATGTTGCCCAGGCCTAGAAGACCTGCGACCTGTCCACGAAGTCGTGGCCATTTTTCAGATGGCGTAATGACGTGATCTCGGTGTGGAGCCTTTCCCTGACTGTTGGTTATAAGTCGAGGAATCCTTCGATACGACGCTAGCAGAAGCATCATTGTGTGGTCAGCCACTTCCTCGACACAGAGATCAGGGGTGTTCCCGATCATGACTCCGTGGGAGGTGGCTGCAGCGAGATCTATCGGATCGACGCCAGTGGTGCACGTGATGATGGCTTTTAGGTGTGTGGCTAGCTCAAAGTCAGCAGCATCGAATTGATCAAGTCCTACCGCACCGGCGACCGCCCTAGATAAAACTGATTTTCGTGCATCGGCATTGCCAAGATCTACGATCTCTATTTGGCCTCCTGCTGATTCAACCAAGTTGAAATGAGGCTTGAATCTCGCTTCGTGTGCGAGCGGGATAAAAACGGTTTTTTGGCTCGGCATGCTGTGGTCCTTTACTGGGTGCTCAGTCGGTTTTAGTCTCGGTTCACACGGCGGAAATGAGTAGTTGTGGTGGTATGAGGTGAACCCACGTCCGGCCCGGACGAAGTTTGAGCGGGGAACCGTCAGGGTTAAAGAACTCTGTTACTGCTGTAGCGGATTGGCGACGCCAGGTTCCGTCATAGCGGGTTCCATCTCGGAAAAGGCTTGTAGGGCCCTCGCCAGTAGTTTCAATCCACAGTGATTTGTTGCCCAGAGAATCCTCGTCGAATTTAGTGGTTCTGCTCGTTATTCGTTGGAGGACGACATTTTCTACGTTTATGGCGCGTCCGGTCGCAACATCTACATCGATCTCACCACCAATGGAGCGTTGCCAGCGTCGAGTTTGGCGATCAAAGGTGTATGTGGTTTGAAAGATGGTTCGTGATCCTGCAGGGATGCTGAGTTGTGACAAGGGTCCTAGAGCAGGCTCCTTTGTGTAAAACAACATCGACGGTGTTTCCCCAGTGTTCGGATGTCGGTCACGGCCGAATTCACGAAGCGAAGCAATGTCTAGGTACATGTTGTATGGGGCCGAACGGCTGGGGATTCTGAAGTATGGCCGGGTTTCGTCATAAAAGAATTGATCCATATCGGCAACGTCGGAGGATCTAAGGTCATTCAAGACTGGCGGGCTTCCACCCACGTGAGCGAACAAAGCATTGAATTGTTGAACCAAGTCCCGATCGACAAAGCGTGAGCTTCGGATCGGACCGACCCGTTCCACGTCAGTACTGTGGAAAAACGCTGTGTAACGTGTAACAGGGCCCTCTGTAAGGTGTTCGTACACGATGTCTGCTGCACTTAAGCCGCTTTGGGGGCGGGCCTGCGGCGCGTTGTCTATTTTTACAGCGACCACTCTGAGGGCGGTTTGTTCGATTGATGTAGGCAGGCCGGTAAGAGGCGAAACGACTGGTTCAGGCGTAGGTTCTGGCTTGGTTGTGGGCGTGGGTGACGGGCGAGGGGTCTGTGTAGGTCTAGCTGTCGGTGTTGGTTGGACGGGGGCTTGAGTTTGTGACGGTGTTTGCGAAGCTTTAGCGGCTGGGCGAGGCACGATTGCCGGTGTGGGCGATGGTGTGATCGCGGTAGGTTCGGCGGCCGTGGTGCGAGGCTTCGGTGTTTGGGTTGGACGGGTTGAGGGCGAATTACGATTAACTGTCTTGGTTACAGGCGTTGCAATCGAAGGGAGATTTTCAGAGCAATTCGTTACGAGGGTGGTTAGCCCAGCTAGGGACAATAGGGCCGCTAGCCGACGTCGGCTGAGGTTTAGAGGTCTTTTCATGCGGAACGGTTGCTCCGGATTTCTAGACAGGGGTGACACTGGTAATAGGATGCGTCGGGACCAATCCTTCGTCCAATCCAAAGGCTTTTTTGGTTGTGGATTAGCCGATGTAAGAGTTGGGTTTTACGGTGACCCGAATACACGACGACAGGCGGCAGCTACTTGGACTGCGCCATCATTGGCGGGGAGGCTCCGTAAGTCGTCATTAAATATTTCCACACCACCTGGGCCCTCGTATCCTGCGGCGTCCAAGGCTGCTGCAATCTCCGTTAGATCAAGGATGCCTTCGCCAGGCAGGAGGCGCATTGAATCGTCAAGCTGGTCAACGTCTCCTGACGGTGCGTCGTTTAAATGCACATGATTGATAGCACTGCCTGCCTTGACGATGTCCTCTAGGCGGCTGTCACCACAGTAATAGTGATAGGTGTCAA
Organism: uncultured Chloroflexota bacterium; assembly: GCA_964522375.1. GTDB lineage: Bacteria > Chloroflexota > UBA11872 > UBA11872 > UBA11872 > UBA11872. The sequence goes on along the minus strand of CAZFVB010000012.1, from coordinate 36,671 downwards.
AGAGGATGCCAACGTTCACCCGCCCTACCCGATTGATGAGATCAAGGGTTCCGTTAATACCTGAGATGAATTCGTGCGGGCGTTCAGGCCAGAGGTTCGGGCCAATAAATTCGAGTGAAACCGACACGCCGTATCCAGCCAACGTGTCAGCAATGTCTCCCAGTCGTACCGAAAACAGATCCAGAGCTTCCGCCCGAGGAATATCTGTTCGATTTGGAACAAGGACTGAGCATGCTCTTGCGTTCAGGGCGGCCCCGAGCTCGGCTGATTGTTCAGCGTCTAACAAGGCTGCGTTGAAATCAGATTGAGATGTAAGGACCTGCACCCCAGCTCCCCAGCCCCCGGCTTGAATCCCTCGGGAAAGAAACGCATTTTTTACGGCGTCCAGGCCGTGGGTGGATGCCAGTTCGAGTGCTTGACCCATATTGAAGTCGGCGGCCTGAAAACCGGCTGAGGCCGTGGCGTCCAGATAGCTCTCCAGGTCATTTAGCTGGGCGATTGAGGCTGGATGCAACGCGGGGATAAGGGAAGACATACAGCATGCTCTTCTATTGAACAGACTCCTGAGTATCCGTTGTGGCGGGTGATCCTGCGAAAATATTTATTAGCGTTGTCGTCCTGATCGCCCACCAAGAGCCTCACGAACAATGATGTCATCGATGAGTCGTTCGACTGGTGCCAGGTCATCGGTATAGACGGTGTTGGCACTTGAAACTTCGCGCAGCTCCCATTCTCTTTTTGCAATCTCTGCTAAAGCCGATTCATTCGTGGCTAGGGCCTGGGATCGGATGTCGATATCGGCTATGGGCTTAAACGTTCCGTAAATGAGACTGTTGGAGAAGCCGCTGGGAAGATCGATCACGTACACGTAGGGGAATACGGACCGCATCGTCTCAGAAAGAACGTCAACCAGTCTGAAATCGGTAAGGGTTCGCCCGGCATTGAGAGCCAGAACCCCGTTGTTGTTTAAACGGTCTCTAGCAGCAAGAAAGAATTCTTGTGTGACCAGGTGAAAAGGTATGTACGGCTGCCGATATGCGTCCACCGCAATGACATCATAGTTTTGGGCTGTGCGTTGTAAAAAGGTGCGACCGTCTTCTGCATGTGTGGTCAGGTTCGGCTCGTTCATTTCGAAGTATTCCTGCCCGATTTCTATGACCCGGCTGTCGATCTCGACGCCGTCGATTGCCACATCACTCCCGTATACGGACGTGAACTGCTTGGGCACCGTTCCCGCACCCAACCCAATTACAAGTAGTGATGACACATCGTCAGGTTGTTGGTTGCCTATCAAAGGCGCTAGCAGGAAATAGTCCCATGGTCCGTCTGTTAACAATCGGTTTGGGTTGAATATTGAGTGCGTACCAATCCCTTCATTCAATACCAGTCTTCTACCAACGTTTGGCTCGTCGATGACCTGAAAGAATTGGAGCGCAGACTCGCCTTCAAGCACGAGCCCATCTGCCGGGCGAATTGCGCCCGGATCGACCGCAATCCAAAGCACGATAAGGATTGCCAGGAATCCTGCGTAGAGAGAACGCCGTAGGGGTGTAGAGGCAGCAACTAGAGTTAATGTGAGAAGTCCTACCGCAAATATCAAGAAAGTTGACCGCGTCCCAACCGATGGGATGAGAACAAGCACCGGAATAAAGGCGCCGACGATACTTCCCACTGTGCTGAGGGCAAAGATCTGCCCTGCCCGGTGGCCAGCGTGTCTTACGTCGTGTGTGACAAGCCGGATGGCAAATGGGGAAACCATGCCAAGCATCGTCAGGGGAACGGCGAGTAAAAGAAGCACGCCGACAAGCGAACCAAAGAAAAGGCCACCGCTGAGCGATGCAATTGCCTGTGAGGAAATGGTAAGCACGGGCTTGGAGAGAAACGGTATAACTCCGACCAGAAACGCTGCGATTGCGACGATATGAAAGCGCCGACTTTCCTGCGGTCTTGCATCGGCCAGTCGGCCCCCGAACCAATAACCGACTGACAGGTATAGAAGCGTTAGCCCGATTACAACCGCCCAAATGATGATGCTTGTGCCGAAGAAAGGAGCCAACAGGCGAGAGGTGCTGATTTCGACAGCTAACACCGTCATGCCAGAGAAAAATGCGAGCAGAAGGACTAGCCACACCCGTACTTTGGGTGGTGACGATGGTTGCGGTGAAGATTGAGTATCTGTGTCCAAAAAACCCCCTTGTATTAGAAGCCTAAAACCTGACCATGCCATCGGGGGTCCGTTGCGCCAAACCGGGCGCCTGTGTTCGGGTCGATCATGATGCCTTGTGATCGAGAGTGACCACTAAAAGCTGGATCTCGAACAATCAGATGTCCCCGTCGTTCAAGTTCAGTCGCGACAGACGAGTCAAATCTCCCCTCAAGCATAAGGCTCCCAGAATCTTCGTCATGGTGCCAGCGGGGCGCATCCATCGCGGCCTGGAAGTGCATCTTGTGGTCAATGACATTTGTAATCAGTTGGAAGTTGGTCTGGACTTGATATTGGGCACCAGCGGTTCCCCCAAACATAAACAGGTCATTCTCTCGCCGAACCATATAGGTGTTCAGCGTATGAATTGGCCGTTTTCCACCCTCAAAAACATTTGGGCTGTTTGGGTCTAGGGAAAACCCTCGCATGCGGTTGTTTAACAGCACGCCAGTTCCTGGGACCACATAGGCGGACCCGAAGGATGCAAAGATACTTTGAATGAATGCTACGGCGTTTCCGTCTCCGTCGACAGCTGAAAGGGTTGTCGTATCGCCACCTAACGTGCTTGGGTCTCCAGCCGCCACGGACGTCGTGGCTCGAACTGGATCTATCGTCATTCGTCGCTGCGCGGCAAATTCTTTGCTGATCATCCTTTCGATGGGTACAGACGATGATCGTGGATCTCCGATGTATGCCATTCGATCTGCAAAGGCCGCCTTCTTGGCTTCTACCATTATGTGGATGGCTTCTGGACTACCAAATTCGAGGTCTTCCAACTCAAATCCCTCAGCGATGTTTAGCTGTTCCAGAACGAGAAATCCTTGAGAAGGGAGAGGTTGTTCCAAGATCTCGTATCCTCGGTAATAACTTCGTAGGGGTTGTCCGACCTCGCACGTATAGGTTGCGAGATCGCTACTGGTGAACGAGCCGTGATCTCTTGCTGAAGCAGCGACGAGTGCCTCTGCGAATGGTCCTTGGTAGAACCCTTCGGCGCCTCCTTGCGCAATTTCGCCGAGCGTCTTTGCGAGATCGGATTGGACAAGTGTTGCACCCGGCTGTGGAGGGGATCCGTCAGGGAGAAAGCTGCGAGCACTTTCTCCGTGTTGCATCAGTGCTTCCGAAGCGTCGGCGATATGCTGAGCGGTTCGATAAGCAACCGGAAATCCATGGGATGCATATTCGATTGCCGGTTCTAAGACTTCGGAAAGGGCTCGGGTGCCGTAGCGGTTTAAGATTGTTTCCCATGCACTAACGGCGCCAGGCACGGTCGCGGCGTTTAGACCGTGCGCAGGTATTTCGCCGCCGAATGTATCGATGGAAAGTTGGAGAGGCGATGGCCCGCTGGCATTGATGGACACAGGGTCCGCATGGTTGACAGGCAGGCAAAGCGCAAACACATCACCACCGACGTGGTTCATGCTGGGTTCTACGACGGCAATCACGGCAGCGGCGCATATGATCGCATCAAACGCATTGCCTCCAGATCGAAGCATGCGTAGCCCGGCTTCAGTTGCAAGAGGATGCCCTGTAGAGATCAGTGCCCGAGAGGTGACAACCGGATCGCGTCCGGTCGCCCAGGCTGTGACTGCGTCAGCGCTCAAATCGATTTTCCGATGGCGGAATTAGTATTGTGGACATGGAGTTTCTTGCGATAGTCCTAGGTCACTGTGTGCATGGGCATGATTACGTGATCAAAGAACGGGATATCATCACCATCCTTGTCAACTAGTCGAATCAGGCCAGGGCTGGTGTTTCCCGAGAGGGCAAGGGACACTCGATCGGACTGCACTGTGGCAAGGCACTCAGTCAGAAACCTATAGTTAAAGGCTATTTGGGCATCTGTTCCGACCACGGCGCCTTCAATCTCACCTCTATTTTCACCCAAATCTAACGAGTTGGCTGAAAGTGTTATGCGGCCGTCACCGTCGTCTCCTGTCTCAATTGTCGCTTTTATGACGTTCTGTCCGGAGCGAGCGAAAAGCGCGGCAATACGAGTCGCCTGAACGAATTCCCCGGTGTCAACAACGATTCGAGTTTCTATATTTTCCGTTGCTGGAATCAGCTGTGCATAGTCTGGGAATTGCCCGTCGATAAGCTGAGAGACTAGGGAAACCGACTTAGTGCTAAAGAGTACAGAGGAAGCATTTGGTGACAGCCCGAGCGTAACTGAGCCTGGGTCATCTGAAAGGATTCGTCCAAGCTCCACCATGGCTGATCGAGGGACGATAATCTGCGTTGCTTCGCTGAGTCCCGTGTTCACCTCGACTCGCCTTGCGGCTAGACGATAACCGTCAGCAGCGGCTAGCTCGATGAATTGGGGGTCGAGTGTGAGGCAAATGCCAGCCAGTACCGGGCGACTGTCATCCGTTGCGGCTGCGACTACTACCTGGTCGATGATTTCAGTCCAGAGCTCAGTGGGCATTTCAATTTCTCGTTCGGCACTATTTTCGGGAATCGGGGGGAATTCGTCCGCATCGATGCCTTTCATCTTCGCTCTGTAGCGCCCAGACGAGACAGAAAGCTCGTCTGTGTCCTCATCAAGGTCCATGTTTACGGTGCCCTCTGGAAGTTGGCCGACAAAGTCAGTGAGCAGCCTGGCTTGAACCGTAGTTGCACCTTGGGTTTCGATGCTTGCACCAATCCAAACGGATATTGCGAGCTGCTGATTCATCGCCGATAGTTTTAAGCCGCCTTCTTCCGTAGAAACAAGAACATTGCTGAGTACCGGAAGAGGGCTTCTAGTATTTACGGCGTTGCTCACAAGGTGCATCGCTCGGTTTAGATTTTCTTGGAGGCACGTGACCTTCACGGCAAACTTCTCCAGTTCCTAAGTGGACAACTTGTCAGTGGAGGCACTGTCCGGTGCACTCCACCGCATATGTCGTGTCAACGCATGTCATTGATACTAGATGTGGTGGGATTTGCTGGTCAATTCTTGTGTGAGCGATGACTTGCCCGTTTTGTGGGTCTATGGGTTGGTACGCTTGCATGCTGCGACCAAGGACTTTTGTCTCTGAGCGTTTTGGCCGTTGAAAGGTTTGCACGTGAGCTTGCGGGTTATTGTTGCTGAGGATGAGACCATTATTCGTCTCGATTTGAAAGAGCGTCTGGAAGGAGCTTCCCATCAGGTGATTGGGGAGGCTGGTGACGGCGAAACCGCAGTCCATATGGCTCGTGAGTTACGTCCTGATCTGGTTGTTATGGATATAAAGATGCCTGCGATGGATGGTATTGAAGCGGCAAGACGTTTAACCGAGGAACGAATTGCGCCTGTCGTGTTGGTAACTGCTCATGGTGAGCAGGCTCTTATAGAGAGAGCAAGCGAGGCCGGAGTGATCGGATACTGTTTGAAGCCGCTGCGCGACAAGGACCTTGAATCCGCTATTTCCGTTGCTCTTTCCCGTTACAGTGAATTTCAAGAGATGAGTCAAACTGCGGCTGATCTTTCGGAACAACTGGAGACACGAAAATCAGTGGAACGGGCTAAGGGAATCTTGATGACCAAGCATGATCTTCCAGAGCCTGAGGCGTTCAAACGTATTCAAAAAATGAGCATGGATCGTAGGCGTTCGATGCGAGACATAGCTGAGGCGATTATTTTGGCTGAGGATATCTAGAGAGGAATTTGTTTCGGAAGGTCAAATGATGAGTGCTCCACGAGGCCTCATTCCGTTCCGATCTCCGCGGGTCAGTTGGGCATCGGTCATATCGATCGTATTGCTAATCCTTGCCGTGCTCCTTATTTACAGCCGGCTTATATTTGAAGGCCTTGTTCTGGCGGGTTTTGACACACAGACTTATTTCTATCCGTATTGGACGTACACGTTTGATTCTTTGCAGCAGGGACGGGTGCCTCTGTGGAACCCAAATTTGTTTACAGGGGCTCCTTTTCTAGCAAATCCGCAAGCTGCTGTTTTCTATCTGCCTAACTGGCTGCTTTTGCCGATTAGTGCCGAGCGTGCCATTGGCTTTGCTTTGGTGCTGCACGTTTTCCTTGCGGCTATCGGGATGCTTGCTCTTTCCCGAATCTCATTCAAGATTGGTTGGCCTGGTGCTACGACCGCAGCGGCAGCGTTTGCTTTCGGCGGGTATTTTTCGGCTCAGGCCGGCCACGTTAACCAAGTCTCTACAGTTGCATGGCTACCTTGGCTTTTGTTAGCGATTGACCGAGCTGTAGGTGGTGATCGGCGGGGGCTTTTGGCTACTCCGATCCTCACAGCACTGATGCTATTGGCGGGGCATCCTCAAGCTCTGTATATGTCTCTTGTGTTTTCGTTAGCTTTTGCCGCTTTGTTAGGTGCTTCTACGTTGGGGGTTCCGAATAGACGGGGGCAAGTTTTGGGCCTTGGCCGTGCTCTGGGCATATGGCTTGTTGGCCTGTGCGGTGGAGGTGTACTGGCCGCGGTTCAAGTGCTGCCGACGCTCGAACTGTCCAAGCATGGCATTAGATCCGGCGGGCTATCGATTAACGAGGCTGCTTCGTTTTCTTTGCCGAGCGCAGAATTTCTTAGTGCTGTCTTGCCAACATTCGTTGCACTACCGTCAAGCACTGAGTTTATTGCCTACATAGGTGTTTCTGGCTTGGTGCTCGCTGTGTTAGGCGTGTTCTCCGAGGCGCCAAGGGCGAAAACCGTATTTCTGTTGATGACGGTGGCTGTCACCGTAGCTCTCTCTTTGGGGCCTGTAACCCCGATATTTTCTATGGCGCATGCCGTGGTTCCCGGGTTTGACCTTTTTCGTGTGCCTCCACGGTGGCTTGTCCTGGGGGCTTTTGCTGGGTCGATCTTGGCGGGTCAGGGAGTGGATTCTCTCGGATCTAATCTTGCTCGATCTGTAAAGGGTCGCCGTCTAACGGGGACGTCGATAGTGCTCGGAGTTTTCATGTTAACTATGACGTGGTTGGCCCTGATGCATCCCGTTCCGTACGTCACCGCCAGGGCATGGGTTGTTGTGGGAGCTGTAACGATTGTGGTTCTTACGGCTGCATACATGCGCGGCCACGTGTGGTTGCAGTGGGTCGGACCAGTCTTGCTGGTTGCTGAATTGGTCGCCGCGTCAGGCCCGAGCTTGGTTCGCGAGCCGATACCTGACCGGGTCTATCGCGGAAAATCTGAAGTTCAGGAGTTCCTTTCATCTGATTCGTGGCAAGGCAGGGTTTTGAGTATTGCGAAGCCTGACTTTGAGGTTTCACAGGCAAGACGAGCCGAGCTTGCCGAGCGATGGCGTGAGCAAGTGGGTGATCGGTCGTGGCGAGAATTCCTCGTTGCTACGAAAAATGAAGAGATCATGCATCCAAATCTTTCAATGGTTAGGGATGTGGTCTCGGTCGATGGTTATGACGGAGGAGTATTGCCGTTGCGTTCCTACGCTATGTTTCGTGATTTGCTGTTCCCTGGTACAGGGGATGCTCCAGACCGCTTGTTGCAGCATCAAATAGAAACTATGCCGCCAGATAAAGTGCTTAACGCTTTGGCCGTGCAGCATGTCGTTCGAAACCGTGAGGCGGTTCTGGTTTCTGATGGTGGTTTCATCGACCTAAGTTTTCCCCGATGGGTCGAGGGGACGCACACATGGGATGCTCTGCAGATAGAAGACGTGACTGGGCTGACAGTGGTAATCGATGCTCCGGCCAAGCAAGAAGCAGGGCAGGTAGGTCGTATAGAGGTTCAAACTCGTGGCCGAGAACTCAAGACGTTTCCAGTCAGTCGTCTACCTAAGCGGCCCGAGCGTATTGTTATAGGTCCCGGGCATCTTGCTTCTTCGCGTGTGGGTCTTACTAAGCCGTCTTACGTGAGCAGTGCCGAATTTGACATGCCCCGTGACGTTGCAATGGTTCGGGTTGTGGCTGTCAAGGAAGGCTTTGACCTCAGGGGGCTTGCTCTCAGACATGCGGACGGCACTGCTACTTCATTGTTGCTACGGCCTGGTGAGTCATCTGTATCTAGATCAATAGGTGATGTTTCGGTAATTACTCGGGCGGTCAGCCAACCTCGTGCTCGACTTGTAAATGATGTTCAGGTGGTTCGTGACCTGTCGGAAGTCAGCGACATTGTCCGCGACAGTCAATTTGATCTGACTAGCGCCGCTGTTTTAGTGGAGGGAGTTGGCAGACCACCTCCCCTTGGGGCATTAGGGCAGTTTTTGCAGGATGTTGGAGTTTTGCCACCGGATGAACGTAGTGGTTTTGTTGATTCGGATGAGCTTGAGATGCTTGCTCCGCTCATCGATGGCGGTGTCTCGAGGGTGGCTGAAAAAGAAAGTCGGGCTCACCGGGATTATGTTGTATCGGTTGTTGAAGAACCGGAACGCATCCAGATGAACGTGCATTCGGGTGGTGCTCGGTTGCTTGTTCTGCCCGACGCTCCATATCCGGGATGGAAAGTTTATGTGAATGGAATGCAAAAGAGAGTCTGGCGTGCAAATGTAGGAAACCGTGCCGTATTTATACCGGAGGCTGGAGATTACAGTGTGGAGTTTAAGTACAGGTCATTCCCGTTTGAAGCAGGTGCGGCACTGTCAATCTTTGGTTTACTGTTGTCTTTGATGCTGCTGATTTCGGCGCGACTTTTCCGGAACCGACGGTTGTAGCTCATGGATGTCGTATTTCTGGCACCGTTTGGGTTTTCCTCGAAGAATACGACTGGTCGAAGGTTGTTGCCTATGGCTCGGGCCTTTGTTGCCGAGGGGCATCGGGCACGGGTGATCGTTCCACCCTATGACGAGCCTTTGCTGTACGGCGAATCGTGGGTGGATAGTGGGGTAGAGGTGTGTTGCGTTAATGGGCCCAAGTCGTTAGGGCAATCTCTTCCCGCCCAGATGTGGACGCAATACCGGCTGGCTCAAGCCAGCGTCAAACTTGTAGACGAATGGGCCCCGGATCTGGTCCATGTTTTTAAGCCTAAGGCTGTTTCAGGACTGGCGCAGCTGCTTATCTCGTTAAGGTCAAAGCGTCCGGGCATTGTTCTTGATCTTGATGATTGGGAAGGCCGTGGTGGTTGGAGTGCTAATGAAGATTACTCGCGACTTTTGGTGGAACTGTTTGATATTCAGGAACGGGTGGGGATGCGTAGGTGTGATGCCTTTACAGCCGCTAGTCGAAAGCTTGAGCATCGGGCAAGTAGTTTGGCTGATGGTCGTGAGGTCATGCATATCCCCAATGGATTTGATCAATCGGCATATGCAGGTTGGAATCTTGACAAGGCCTCCGGTGAACGTGACGGAGTTCGGGGTTCGATGGGTCTGGCGCCGGCGGATCAATTGGTTTTGATTTACACACGGTTCTTTGATTATGACGTGAATAGTTGGGTGGAGCTTATTTGCTCAATTGCAGCTATTTTGGGAACCGCAAAATTTCTTGTTCTCGGGGCTGGCAAGTTTGGGCAGGAGGCATCCCTCAGTGATGCTATTAAGGGCCGTGGTTTGTCGAGTCGTATCACTTTTATGGGATGGACAGAGTTTGAGACGCTCCCATCATTTCTTGCGGCTTCCGATGTCGCCTTGATGCCAATGGCTGATAACCTCGCCAATCAGGCGAAGTGCTCGCCTCGCTTCGTTGATCTCATGTACGCGGGGGTTCCGGTCGTCACCACCCCTGTAGGAGAAGCCTCAACATTCATCACGGATGGATTAACCGGCTATGTTGCAGAAAGTGATCAGCCGGATGCGGTCGCGGCGGCTGTATCGAGAGCACTGACAGATGGTGACACGGATACTATTCGGAAGCAGGCGTATCTACGTGTGCATGAAGAGCTGTCCTGGTCATCTTTGACCGTGTCCTTGGCAGACCTTTACGAGCGCGCGGTTAAGCGTGCCGTTATGGTCTAGCCAGCTGCGCTGGTTCTGGTCGGTATTGGTGTGGAAGATTTTTGGGAGGGTTGGACTGCACCGCCGGGACCAACTAAGGGTGTGATTGTCGGAGAAGGAGTGATAGATGTGCCAGGTTCAATGTTAACGGTCACTCTCAGAGGTTCTACCCGAGCCACTTCTATACCGAGGGGTACGGTGATTACGGGACGAACCTTGTGTTTGCCTGGACCCAAATTGCTTACGTCAACTTCAGCAACAATGTCGCCAACTCTTATTGAACGAAGAACTTCGGCGGCACCGCCCATCACTACTTGCACCGATGGTTCAGCAACTATCGCCACTAGGCTGGAAGACAGGTTTTCAACTACAACCGCTGCCTGAATAGTAGTGGTGTCACTGAGTGGCTGAACAACTACGACAACTCGGGCCGTCGGACGCTCGCTTAGAACCGTAACGCCTGATGGCTCATTAAAGCTGGCATCCGCTTCAATGTCGGCCCGGGCACCAGCTACAGCCAGGGCCGACGTCGAAACAGCCTTGACTCGTTCAAGTGCTTCTGGCTGACCCTCAATCTCTACAGTTGTGGGGGTGATACTAATCTGACTGATAAAAAATCCTGCGGCGACGTTGCCGTCAATTTCAGGAACCACCGGGACTCGTTTTCGACTTGTTATGCGGGTTACAGGAACACTCACCTGAGCGGTTTGTGGATCAATAGTGACGTTGGCAATTTCGTCGCCTTGGCGGTTGACCGGAACCAGAAGTGTTTGTGTGGAGACTTCGCGGGTAGCGCCGTCAAGACTCACGTTTGCGATGACCTCGGCCACTTCGGCGATGTCGGAAGCTCCCCCACTGACCTGGACGATCGGTGGGTTAGCAGCCACTTCGTTTAGTTCAGCCCGGAACCCAATGACAGGGGCACTTTCCAGCCGCGCGGTTACTTCAACTGCACGAACTTCAAATGGGTCGATCGTCACTGCGACCGTTGCCGGGGTTATTCGAACGATTTCGACTGCGGGATCCGAGATCTCAACGATCACCGGAACTTGTTGGTTGCCGGAACCAATACTGGTTAGATCTACTCGAGCTACGAAGTCTCGCATTGTGAGACGGGCAATATTTACTTTGGGGCCTTGGATGCTGACTCGAACCGGTTCGATCTGACTCGCTAGTACAAGGTTCGGTCCTAGATTTACGACGCTAACCGAGATGTCATCGTTGAAAAGCTCTTGGGCATTCGGGTTTCGATCCAGCGTTAACCCTGCCCAAACTAGAGCGGAGAGAGCTAGGGCTACAAGAAAACGGACACCGAGACTCCGGGTGAGAAGTCGTCGTGAGATGACAAGCCAACGAACATGTTGGCTTCTGGTTTTCACCGCCCTCTGGATATCCAGGCGGGGAGGCCCTGAAGTCCAGCACCTCGTGTCTGTACGCGGAAGGAGGTTTCCAGGCGGCGTCGAAGCTGATCTGTTGTGAGGTGCCGTTCTATTCGTCCATCTACTGCTATTGATATCCCTCCGGTTTCTTCAGAGATCATTACAGCAACCGCATCTGTGGCTTCGGTTATACCGAGCCCTGCCCTATGTCTTGTTCCAACATGATCTTGTGGACCCAGTTCATCGCTTAACGGCAACATGACGTGGGCTGCAACCACCTGAGTTGCGGTTACCAGAACCGCGCCATCATGAAGCTCTGATCCAGGATGGAAAACCGTCATCATGAGGTTGCGAGAAAGAGCAGCGTCCAGTCTGGTTCCGGTGCTTGCAAATTCATCGAGTCCGCCCTCTCTTCGCAGGACAATTAGGGCACCCCATAGGCGCACAGACAATGCCTCAGCCGAGGACACCACTTCCCCGATCATTCGCTGCGTCTGCTCTGGCGTCATGATGCCAAAGGGATGAGCTACCAAGGAGCCGGTTCGTCCTACCCGCTCAAGCAGACGTCTTAGTTCCGGCTGGAATATGACAATCAGCGCAAACATTGCCACGAGCAATCCGTTGTCAAGAATCCAGTTGACTAGTTCGAGTTGCAGCACTCGTCCGATTACAAGCATTGCTACGACCAGTAGCAAGACGCCCCGGAGGAGTTGGTCTGCTTGAGTTCCTCGAATTAATGTGAGGACAGTATTGAACAGCAGCGCCACGAGTAGGATTTGAATGGCGGCGCCGAAGCTGAATTCACCTGAAAGGTACTCTAGTTGTTCCAACTTTTTATGCCTAAATACCTTTGTATCAGTTTACGTCGGGATTTCAACAAAGGCGGAGTCTCCTCGTAAAAGCAACACTAATAAAGCCTTTTGGGTATGAAGTCGATTCTCGGCTTGATCAAAGACAACAGACTGTTTGCCGTCGATTACTTCAGCGCTGACCTCGTCTCCTCGGTGGGCAGGGAGACAATGCATGAATATGGCTTCCGGTTTCGCGTGGGCCATTAGCTTGGCATTGACTCGATACTCCTCAAAAACTTCTCGTCGGTTTTCGGCTTCGTTTTCGAGACCCATACTTATCCAAGCATCGGTGTAGACCACGTCAGCGTTTCTTGTTGCTGCAATGGGGTCATAACCCAACTCCAAAGTGCTGCCATTGTTTTTTGCCAATGTTCTAGCCGAGTCCACGACCTCTTGGTTTGGCTCGTATCCGGCGGGTGTTGCGACATGTACGTGCATGCCGGTCAATGCGCTTCCAAGCAAAAGGGAGTTGCAGACATTGAAGCCGTCACCTATGTAGGCGATATGACAGCCTTCCAATTCTCCCCGTTGTTCGCGAATGGTTAGGAGGTCTGCAAGAGTCTGACAGGGATGTTCAAGCTCACTAAGTCCATTAATTATTGGGATGGTGGTTGAATCAGCAAGTTCGCTTAAGACCGAGTGTTGAAATACTCGCGCCATGAGTCCATCGACCCAACGTTCAAGGTTTCGCCCAATGTCCGGGATCGGTTCACGAACACCTAGTTGTGTATGTTCGCTCATCAAATCTATCGCTGTGCCTCCAAGTTGCGTCATACCTAATACAAAAGTAGTTCTGGTTCGGAGCGAGGCCTTTTCAAAAAGCATTGCCAAGCTTTGGCCTTCCAGCAGGTGATGTTGGATGCCTTGAGCTTGGACTGTCTTTAGCTGGGCTGCTCGATCCAAGAGCAGTTGAAGATCGTTAGAGCTCACATCTCTTAGTGTTAGAAAGTCTCGTCCGTGCATGGTGTGGACCTCAGGGTTCTGGTCAGTAGACGTGATCGAAGTCAATGTCTGTGTAATAGCTTGACAGGATTTCTTCTGCGGTGGCTCCTGCTGCTGCCATAGCGTTGGCGCTGCGCAGTGGTAACCCAATGCCGTGGCCTAAAAGTCGTTGTCCAACACTGTATGGGTCTGGCACCCCCATTGCCCATGGCTTAGGTTGGCCACCCCAAACGTCATGCCAGTTTCTTGTTCGTCCGTCAGCACGGGAGAAGTACACCGCGTGGATGGATTTGTTCTTGTAGGTCATAACGCAGCCTCGAGTGTCCCGTACCGCCTCGCGGAGTCGCGTGCCTGAAAGTTCGCGCGCTAAACCGTGGTACACCTGGTCACGTGTATAAAGCGTAGGTGTATGGTACGTCGAGGCAGCCACATCAAATAGATTGCCTCGGGCCCGGCGTTCGTTCCGCACCGTATAACCATATGTTCGGAAGGCGATCGCAGATGCACGAAGCGCCTCCCATGGGATAGTGTCCCGTTGTTCGACAATTCCTGAAAGGTAGTCGTTCATCGGTAGTATGTTCACAACCCAAGCTGACAAATACTTGGGAAGCCAAGAAAACTCCATCATGCCGCGATATGTTCTTTGGGGCGCTGTTTCTTCTAGTCGAAGAAGGGAACCCTCTAGCGGTGAAACGAGCACTCGTCCTACTGTATCTATTGGGTTTCCGTCCGGAAGCTCAATGCGATGCATTTCGTTAGGAATGTCCCGGCGAATAACTGCACGTTGAGTTGGCCCTAATTCCGCAAGGTGAATCCCGTCCTCGTCATGGATTCGGAGACCTTCTGTTGAGAAGATTGTTGCTTGGGTAACACCCGGGTTGTCGTCGCTAATGTCTAAAAGACCGACTCGAATTTCCGGCATGTCGAGGTGGGCAGGCGTGTCGATGATCGGGGCAGAAATAGCTTTTGCGGTAAACCAGTCGTCTGCAGTCTTTAGATCCGGTTGTAGCCGATAGGGACCGGGTTTAGGGGGAACTGCAACCTGCAGGTTGATAGTGGCGGAGCCTTTGGGCAGGACATCGTGAGGCAGTGGAACCGATGCAAGTGGTATACGCGTTTTGGGGGACAAGGAGTCGGCCCAGCGGGCTCCTAGCCGGACAGCTTGTTTCCCCGAAGAGTGCCATGCAGTTTTCCCGGTGTTGACTAGTTCGATATGTACTTGGACTAACCCTCCAGGAGTGGTCGGTGGGATCGGGGATATTTGGTACGAGGCATTTGTCGTATTGGCCAGTGCCGAAAGGTACGTATGGCCTATGGGTCCGATTTGTACAGGTTTCTGTCGATTGGGAGCGTAGGTCAACTTTCCGTGTTCGAAATATTGGGCGGTGATACCTCCGGCTTCTGGCACTTCCTCGGAGATTGGATTTCCAAGGAGAGTTCCCTTGTTTAGTTGGTTCCACATGTGGAGGAAGCCGAAGCGTAAGGAGTGTTTGGTCTTCCATACGTACTTCACGTGAGCAGAGTTTCGAAATGGCCTGATTTCACGAAAGTATCGGTTACCTGAAACTAGTTTTCCGAGGGCAGCTGGCCTGACATCGGAAGGATCCGATTGGCCATCTTCGTGTTCGTGGCATTCGAGGAGGAAGTTCTCGAACAATTGGGCCGTATGTCCATCGTGTTTGAACGTATTGGTGAGTGGCTGTCCGACCACACCACTTCCACCGGCTTTCTGCACGAAGGCGATGAACTTTGGATTGATAACCAGTTTTAGGGTTGGTGCTAACCCATTGAGACTCAGATTCGCCGGCCACAGGACGGTGCTTACGGAGGCAAGAGTGGCCGTGCGTCCAAAAATACGGCGTGAGAAGCGTGATTGCATGAGTACAGGGTATCGAGCAATTTGCCGCTGGTCGCAATATTGAGCCTAATCATCAGAGGATTTCTTGAATAGATATGCGTACCACGGATTTCGGCACGGCATACTTTCTTAGTGATGAACGATGTCAATAAACGGATCTACTTGGATTATGCCGCCACCACGCCACTGGACCCGGCGGTTTTCGAGGCAATGCTTCCGTATTTGTGGCGAGAGTCGGGTAACCCGTCGAGCGTGCATGCGTCGGGTCGAGAGGCTCAGTCAGCGTTAGACCAAAGTCGCCAGCAAGTTTCTGAAGCGATTGGTGCTCAACCTCACGAGATCGTTTTCACATCCGGCGGTACTGAATCTAACAATCTCGGTGTGATGGGTGCGGCGAAAGCTGCTTCCGATCGCGGGCGTCACATTGTCACCACATCGATCGAACATCATGCCGTGCTACATGCGGTTCGTGCTCTGGCCAGTGAGGGGTTTCATGTGACTGAGCTTCCTGTTGATTCCTGCGGTCGTGTTCGACCAGCTGATCTTGAGAGGGCGATCCGTCCGGATACTGTGCTGGTCAGCATTGGTCTTGCGAACAACGAGATTGGGACGGTGCAACAACTTGAGACGCTCACAGGCATCGCCCATTCCGCCGGAGCCCTAGTGCACACCGATGCCGTTCAGGCTGTTGGCCAAGTAGACATAAATGTAGACAGGCTTGGGGTTGATCTTCTGAGCATGACGGCCCACAAGATATATGGTCCAAAATCAGTTGGGGGCCTCTATGTCCGTGAAGGGGTTGACGTGCGACCCCATGTCTTCGGAGGAGCACAGGAGCGAAACCTCCGCGCTGGGACCCCGGATGTGCCAGGCATTGTTGGGTTTGGGGTCGCCATTACACGGGCACAAGAATCGCGATCTACTCGAGTAAGTCACTACAGAGAGCTTGTGACTGTATTGGTTCAGCAGGTCGTTGATGGATGCCCAGCGGCCAGGATGACAGGTGATCCTTGTAACCGTCTGGCCTCGTTTGCGTCTTTCGCCTTTCATCAGATTGACGCGGAGTCGTTACTTCAGCGCTTGGATCTTGATGGTATTGAGGTGTCAACTGGTTCGGCTTGTGCCTCAGGCTCGTTGGAGGTTTCTCACGTTATGCAGGCCTTGCAGTTTCCTGCTTCGTATAGGCGTGGAGCTTTGAGGTGTACGGTTGGCATGCCAACAAATCGACGAGACGTTGAAATGGCAGCGGATAGCATTGTTCGACAGGTTCGTGCGCTTGAGATGGTCGAGGATAAATCTGTAGGGGAGGCTTAAGGTGGACGTTTTATTTTTGATTCCTCCGCCGGTCGTTCTTGGATTCATCCTTGCAACATTCACAACGTTCATATTCCATGCGCTTTTTGGACGGAGAGATAGGTCGGGGCTTTTCTACTGGCCATTTGGAGTCGGTGGGTTTGCGGCTGGAGCAATTGTGTCTACCCCGCTTGGGACTACGTATTTGCTGGTTGGTGGTCTTCCTCTGCTGGGTGGGATTGCCGGTTGTGTTGTTGGTCTCCTGCTTGTGCACTTAATCTTGGCTTAAGTGAAGTGGTTCGTCTCGTTTCTCTCATCCGTAAGAAACCGGATTGCACCGCCTGAAAAGCACATGCTACTTTTCATAATTGTTGATGGTTGATCGCTCAATCTCACATATTCTTGGTGGTTGGTTGATGGGCCGTCGAGTGTATATGTATCGGTTTTTAAATCTGATCGTGGAGAGAAGGGAATGTTTATAGGGCGGGCTTAACTTGCGGCTTACTTGAAGAATGAGGCTGATCGGGAGGTTGCTTCCGGCGGCCTTTTGTCTTTTTTAGAGTCGTTTGGCAGCCATGCATTGCTATGAATACGGCTGATATTCGGGATCTTTTCTTAAGGTTTTTTGAGGCGCGTCAACATGCCATTTTGCCAGGCTCTTCGCTCGTGCCTGTGGGTGATCCAAGCGTCCTTCTTACATCAGCAGGCATGCAGCAGTTCAAACCATATTTCAGTGGTGAAAAGGCTCCGCCTTACAGTCGTACTGCTACTGTGCAAAAGTGTTTTCGGGCGACAGATATCGATGAGGTCGGCGATCTTAGTCATCTCACATTTTTTGAGATGTTGGGCAACTTCAGCTTCGGCGATTATTTTAAGGAAAAGTCGATCAAGTGGGCTCGCCAGCTTGTTCTTGATGAGGCCGGCATAGATCCGAGCTGTCTGTGGGTGACCGTATATGAAGGTCGGGATCTGGTCCCGAGGGATGACGAGGCAGTAGAAATTTGGACGGATCTTGGACATCCGCGAGAACGTATCGCATACGCAGGTGAAGATAATTTTTGGGGGCCAACCGGCGACAGCGGGCCGTGTGGCCCGACAACCGAGTTGCACATCAACCTTCGCCCCGATCTTCCAGATGTGGGCCCGATACAAGCCCCAGAACAGTATCTCGAGATTTGGAATGTTGTGTTCAATCAGTATTTCAAATCGGTCGATGGTGATCTAAATCCACTGAGTCAACAGGGTGTGGACACGGGCGCCGGCTTAGAGCGTTGGGCGGTTGTTTTGCAGGGCGTTTCTTCAATCTACGAAACGGATACTTGGATACCTTTGATTGCGGCTGCTGCTGAATGTGCGGGGCTTGCGTATGACCCTTCCTCCGAAAGTGGTCGTTCGTTACGTGTAATTGCCCAGCATTGTCGTGCTTCGGCTTTTCTAATTGGAGACGGTGTAATGCCTGGCAATGAGGGCCGAGGTTACGTTCTCAGGCGAAGTATTCGTCAGGCCGTGCGTCACGGACGACAGCTCAATATTGAGGAAGACGCGCTTGGGCCAGTGGTTACATCGGCTATCGAGGTCATGGCAGATCAGGGCTACGCGGAACTGCTTCCACGAGCAGATTTCATCCACGGCGTGGTGCAGGACGAGGAGGGTCGTTTTCGGCGTACGCTCGATTCTGGCATTGCTCGTTTAGAAGACATTTTTACGACTGTCGAACCTGGGGGGCAGGTTGATGGTGCCCGGGCATTCGAGCTGTATGACACATTTGGTTTTCCTATGGACATAACTCGTGACATTGCTGTGGGGCGAGGTTTTTCTGTGGACGAACAGGCCTTTGATAAGGCGCTGGCAAGTCAAAAGGTCCGTAGTCGTTCTGCGAAGTCCGAAGACGGCACGGAATCTTTGCCGTCCGGATTTGGAGAGACGGTATTTACGGGGTACGACTTTGTTACGTCGGGGCAAGCCACTGTAGTGGCTATTTCAAATGACGGCTCGCTTGTTCAGTCAGCTGAGGTGGGTTCCAAGGTTATGGCCATTCTTGACCAAACGCCTTTCTATGGTGAATCAGGCGGTCAGGTTGGAGATACAGGTTTTCTGGAAACTTCGGAAGGTTTTGTAACTGTCGTTGACACCATGAAAAACCCGGAAGGAACGGTGGTTCACATTGCCCGGGTTAAAAAAGGTGTGCTTGCAGTGGGTGATCGGGTGCGAGCAGTTGTAGACCGTGACCGTCGATTTAACATCATGCGAAATCACACGGCGACACACTTGCTGCATGCTGCGCTGCGTCGTCTTCTTGGCGATCATGTTCGGCAGGCAGGTTCTTTGGTTGATCCCGATCGGCTCCGCTTCGACTTCACCCATCCAGCTCCATTAACCGATGCTGAACTTGAAGCAGTACAAGCGTGGGTTAATTCAGAAGTTCTGAAAGACCACTCTGTGGAAACTCGACTTACCGAGGTTCGGGCCGCTGTAGAGGCGGGTGCCATGGCTCTCTTCGGTGAAAAGTACGGCGAAGTAGTTCGAATGGTCACTTTAGACCCGGTTAGTACAGAGCTCTGTGGAGGAACTCATTGCACGGCAAGTAATCAGGTCGGCTTGTTTGTGATTGTGCAACAGACAGGAATTGCAGCGGGTGTTCGGCGTATTGAGGCAGTTACTGGAGAAGGGTCCGTGAAATTTGTTGGGCGTACCCAGGATTTATTAGAACAAATTTCGAATCGACTGGAGGCCGGGCAATCCGAAGCACTTACTCGCGTTGAAGTGTTACTTGAACAGGTAGACGAGATGCGGCGTCGTCTGCATATCGCAGATCGATCTGAAGCTGGTCGGCTTGCCGAAGACCTCTCGGACACCGTGCGGTATCTCCACGGTGTCCATCTTGTCTGTGCTGAAGTTTCTAATGGCGATCGGGATGTGATGCGACATTTAACCAAAGAGCTTCAGCAGCGACTATCAGAGCCTTGGGTGATCTTGCTTGGATCCATTTCAAATAAAAAGCCTTCGTTTGTGGCTGCGGTTTCACCAGAAGCGGTTGGTCTCGGGTTGCATGCAGGTGAACTTGCTAAGCACGTAGCTGAACTTACTGGAGGTAGCGGTGGTGGGCGTCCGGAGCTAGCCATGTCTGGTGGCAAACATTGCGAAAAGCTTTCCGTTGCGCTTGATGCTGGTCGAGCTTATGTGGAGCAGTCAGCAGGCTCGGTATGAACAAAGGCTCAAACGTTGTCGTAGAACGGATGGTGGGGCCTGATCTAGATGACACAGATGTTTGGTTTGATCGGTTTCAAGGCGCGGGTGGTCGGGGAGGCACATTCGAGAACGGTCGTGTGAGATTTGAAAGGGTGTATGAATCTGGCCGCGGTGAATCAGGCTTTGTTGCTTGGCCTCTATGGGGAAAAGTTTCAGGAGATACGGCCTCCCTGCGCGCGATGATGGTGGTTGCTGCCGCGTTTGTCTTCGCGATGGTGTTGCTGTTTGCTGGTGTGGCCTACTATCTGGTTCCTTCCAGCTCGGTCGTTATTTCTCCTCGCGTCCAGAATATACCGGTTGATGTCGGAATCCGAATTGATCCTGATGCAGGTGCGGTAGATGTTGAACGGGGTATTGTGCCGGCCTTGATCACCGAAGTTGTTGTGGGAGAGTCGCTGACAAAGCCGACTACAGGGCGTAGACGGGAACCCAGCTCTCATGCTGAAGGGTTGGTGACCATTCGGAATAGGACCGGTCAAGCGCTTGAGCTGCCGATGGATTCCCGTGTGGCTTCAAGTGATGGTGTCGTCTTCCTCACAAAGGCTCCAGTTCTTGTCCCAGCTACCCTCAAGGTCGGGGGTACTAGTATCCCTGGAGAGGCAAGCGTACGTGTGAAGGCAGAACTCCCAGGCCTGAGCGGGAACGCGCCTCAACTTTCGATAACTGAAGTAAGTGGACCTATGGGTTCCAAGCTAGAGGCTTTTAATCCGCAACCGCTACGTGGTGGTGACGAACGCGAAGTTTCTCTTGTCACTCAGCGTGATTTGGATGAACTGTACGGTGTCTTGCTGGAACGATTGCAGAGTGCAGCGATTGAGCGGTTGCGTAGGCAGCGCGAAACGCACCAGGATCTAGTGGTTTGGTCGCCAGCTTCAGGGAACCCCCAGGTGCTCAAAGAATCTTTCAGTGCCTTGCTTGACGACCGAACAGAGGAAGTAACGTTGACGATGGAAATTCGAGCTCAGGCCACCATGTTTTCCGTGGATGATGCTAAAGCCGTCATCCGGGAACGGATTACGGCGAATCCCAATTATCAATATCTTGCTGTGGACCGGATAGACATAAGAGATCACAAGGTTTTGGCTGAAAATCAGGGCCTCATGGATGTGCAGTTTGCTGCGTTGGGACAAGCGTTTGACGAGATTGATGTGGCTCGCGCTCGTGGTCTGATAACCGGCCAAAGACTTAGCGAGGGAATGGACGATCTTCGGGCAATGCCAGGTGTCAGAAATGTTGCAGTTGTACATCATCCTCCAGAGACTGAAAATTTCCCTCGCCTCGGATTCAGAATTGATGTCACGATCAAATCGGACCGGTCTGATCACTAAGGTTGAGCCGGAGCGTCCCCCGTCATCTCTGGGCCAGCGAGTTGCTGCTTTTGATCTTGGCGAACGCAGGATAGGTGTTGCAGTCACCGATCCTAACGGAGGATTTGTAGCCCTTCGCACGACGATTGTGCGCCGTTCAGAGGTGGTGGATAGACGGGTGATTGGCCGCATCTTCGATGAGTACCAGGTTGAGGTAGTTGTGATTGGTTTACCGTTAAACGCCGATGGAAGCGAAGGCGCCCAGGCGTTTCGTTGTCGCGAATGGGCCTCTCGACTTTTCCAAGATTGGACCGAAGATATTGTTTGGGAAAACGAGCATCTGACGAGCGATGTGGCTCGGCAAATGGGTGCGGTGGGTGGAGCAATCGATGCTACGGCTGCTGAGTTACTGTTGCGTAGTTTCTTAGGGAAATCCACAAGATGTTGAGTCGTGTGAGCGTGGTGCTACAAAGCTTTGCGATTGTGGTGATCACGCTTGGAGGAGTACTTTATCTCGGTTATTCCTTAGCATCACGGTTTGCCGATTCTCCTGAAACTGTATCGGCACGGACCGTTGTGTTTGCTATTCCGGCTGGCGCCACCACCGCGGATATTGGACGAGATCTTAAAGAATTGAAGCTTATCCAGAGCGAAGTCTTGTTTGAGGTTTTGGTGGCTCGGCGAGGTCTGGATGGCCAGCTGCGACAAGGTTCGTTCATGTTGCGACCAAACATGTCGCTTGACGAAATTCTTGACACGTTCAGGCAGGCGGCTGTTGTTGAACAGACAATCACCTTTCCTGAGGGCTGGCGTCTGGAAGAAATGGCAAGTCGAATCGGGGACCAAACGGATATTGACCAGGCTGAATTTCTACAAATAGCGACGGAGGAATCGTCGTCGTTCGCCGGCGATTTTTCGTTTATAGAAATGCTTCCCCCAGGGCATAGCCTTGAAGGCTATCTGTTTCCGGACACGTATCAGGTTGATTCGGGCACGACTGCGCGTGATTTGGTTCGGCGCATGCTTCAGCGCTTTGAACAAGTTGTCGATGCTTCGCTCCGTTCGGCAGCTGCCGAAGCTGGACTAGATGTTCATGAGCTAATCACGCTTGCTTCAATAATTGAGCGTGAAGCAATGCGTGACGATGAACGGGCGCTGATCTCGGGTGTTTTTCACAATCGTCTTGCGCAGGGAGTGCTTCTTCAAGCTGATCCGACCGTTCAATATGTGCTCGGGCAGGATGGGGCCGGTGGTCGATGGTGGAAAAGGGACATCAACAGATCGGATCTCCAGACTCCGTCTAAGTACAATACGTATGTGACTGGCGGGTTGCCGCCAGGACCGATTGCAGCGCCTGGCTTGAAGTCCATTACGGCTGCGGCAAATCCAGCAAACACGTCATATTTGTTTTTTGTTGCACGAGGTGACGGTTCTCACGAATTCGCGCGGACAAACGAAGAGCATGAAGTAAATATGAAGCGGTATTTGAAGTGACAGCAAATCGAACGGATCGTCTCATAATGAGATGTGACGAACTTGATGTGGATGGCTTGATCGTGACCGGTGAGGCCAATCGTCGATACCTTAGCGGGTTCACCGGAAGCGCGGGCACGCTCCTAATTGGGGCCAAGGCTCGTCGGCTGGTTACGGACTCCCGATATACAGAACAGGCTGGTAGACAGGCGATCGATTATGAAGTGATCGAAAGTGTCGAATCGCTGCGGGAAATAAAATCTTGGGTTGTTTCGTTTGGTCTAAGACGTCTTGGGATTGAATCTGAGCACACTTCGGTTAAGCAGCTTCAAGTGCTCACTGATGTGTTTGCTGACGAACTGTCCTCAGTAACGCTTGTTCCCTTAGAAGGTGTTGTTGAAGCGCAACGTGTAGTGAAAGACAAAACGGAATTGAGCTTGCTTACAGAAGCAGTTCGGCTCGCAGACGAGGTTATGCAGTGTGCGGGTGAGTGGTTAGTTCCTGGTGTGGTCGAACGTGATTTAGCCGCCGATTTAGAACATCGTATGCGTAAACTCGGAGGCGACGGCCCGTCGTTTCCGACGATCGTTGCTTCTGGCCCGAATGGTGCGATGGCCCACCATTCTCCAGGTGATCGAGTGATAACACACGGTGATCCGGTCATCGTCGATCTTGGAGTCAAACTGGATGGATACTGTTCGGACATAACCCGGACGTTTTATGTGGGCGGTCCGGATGATAGGTTTCGGGAAATTTATGGGGTGGTTTTGTCGGCCCAAGCAGCAGTCGAGACTGGGATGTCAGCTGGTATGACAGGCAAGACTGCCGATGGGCTGGCTCGACAGATGATTGTTGATGCTGGTTTTGGCGATTGTTTTGGGCACGGCACGGGACATGGGGTAGGGCTTGAGATTCACGAGGCGCCGACGGTTTCGCCTCGAAACGAAGGAAGGCTTCCGGTCGGTGCTGTTACCTCAGTTGAACCCGGTATATATGTGGCTGGATGGGGAGGCGTTCGTATAGAGGATCTTGTAGTTATCGGGGATGATTGTGTTGAGGTGTTGACACAGTCTGCGAAATGAGAGCTCTGATAAAAGGTGAATGAATTGAAAGACTTAAAGTGATTGATGCAGGCGAGTTGCGTCGTGGTTGGGTGTTGCGGATCGAGAATGTTCTGTTTCAGGTTGTGGAATTCCAGCATCAAAAAATCGGCCGTGGTTCTGCGAACGTGCGATTGCGTTTGCGGGACGTTCGAGGGGGATCGATAACCGATCGAACATTTCAGGCCTCCAAGAAGTTTGAACGTGTCATCTTGGACTCGCACAAAGTGCAGTTCCTGTACAACGATGATTCGGGCTATCACTTCATGGATGTTGACTCGTTTGAAGAATTAACGCTATCGACGGATTCTGTAGGTGAAGCTGCCAATTATCTTCCCGACGGGCTGGAGCTAGAGATTGTGGCTTTCGAGTCTTCGCCTATTGGCCTTGAATTACCGGTTACGGTCGATATGGAAGTTGTCGAAACAGAACCTGGCGTCCGTGGTGATACGGCTACGGGGGCTACTAAACAGGCCCGGCTTGTCACAGGCTTAACGGTTCAGGTTCCGCTTTTTGTCGACAAAGGTGATGTGCTTCGTATAGACACTCGGACCGGCGGGTATCAGTCTAGAGCGTGAATGGAAGTGAAAGGGTAGCCATGGCAGATGATCACGATTGGGATGACGTTCTAATTAAGAAAGTGCCTCGGCTTGCAGAATTGTTGAGAGAGACTGGCGCGGAGGAAATTGAGATTGGTGATGGCGACCGAATGGTTCGTGTACGACGGTCTATCGGCGTCTCTTCAACAGAACTTCTCGACGATTCGGAAATGAAGTCAGAAGCTGCGGGTTCAACGGTTGATGATGCGGTAACGACAATTGAGTCGGAGCAGGTTGGTGTGTTTATGGCTGTTGCTGAGGGAAGCGAATCGACTCCTGCTGCGGTTGGCGACGAGGTTGAAGAAAGTCAGGTTATTGGTTTTGTTGATGTTCTAGGTGTGGCGCACGAGATTAGTTCGCCGGTTAGCGGTGTGATAGCCGAGGTGCTGGTTCATGACGGATCGGTTGTAGAGTTTGGGCAACAGCTGGTCAGAGTTCGTCGGGTGGCAGCAAGTACTTAAAGGGCCTTTCTTTGCAGTTTTTTGCGAAACCTTCGCCAAAGCACGGGTCCATCTGATTGGTCCCATGAGACAACCAGGCAGGATGCGTTGAATAGAGATGAGTAGGTGCCGATTGCGAATCCGACACCGAGGGCAATGGCAAAGAGGCGAATCGTTGGTCCGCCAAGCACAACTAGGGCAAAGAGGACCGCCATTGCTGTCAATGAGGTGTTTAATGATCGGATCAGGCTCTGGTTGATGCTGAGGTTGACAGTTGTTTCAAAGCTGGGTCGTGAGGGTTCGGGAAGTTTGCGGTGTTGTTCTCTGTTTTCACGGATACGATCGAAGACAACGATGGTGTCGTTTACGGAAAACCCAATTACTGTCAAGATCGCGGTGACAAATAGGGCATCTACCTGAACCTGAGCAAAGTGGCCTAGGAGGGCGAATAGGCCTAAAAGAAACAGTGCGTCGTGCAACAGGGCGACGATTGCGGCGAACCCGAGTACTGCAGATCGTTCCATGCGCCGGAATGCCCAAATTACGTAGAGCAATACAAGGGCAGAGGCAATAACTACGGCAACGAGCGCTGACCTGGTCATTTCGGAACCTACGATAGGTCCTATGGAGGAGAAACTGAGCTCTTGGCCTGGTGAAACTCCAGAAAACAAGGCCTTAAGAATGGATTCTTTTTGCTCGATATCTAGCTGTCTAACGCGAACTAAGGCGCCGTTTTCTTCAGTGAGTTGAATGGTCGCGTTGTTATAGCCAGCATCGGACACGATCGACTGAATCCGCTGTTGTGTCACTGGTTCCTCGAAACGTACATGTAGTAGCGCACCTCCGGTGAAGTCGATCCCTGGTTTCAGTCCGCCGGTTAGGAGAGCGAGTAGTCCGGGGAGTAGGAAGGCAAACGAAAGTGTGTACCACCAACCTCTGCGAGCGGTGATCGGAAAAGTCATGAGTTCGTAGAGTTTTGGCGCACGCCAAAAAAGCTGGGGCGTGCCAAGATTTTTGAGCTCACAGTCACACGAAGTAGGTTTCGGCTAACGGTGATCGCACTGAACATGCTTGCCATAACCCCGATTGCCAGAGTGAGGGCAAAGCCCCGAACTCCGCCGCTTCCAAATCCAAACAGCACACTGCAGATGATTAGCGTGGAAATATTCGAGTCACGGATGGACGGCCATGCTCGGCTGAATCCGGATTCGACTGCGCCTCGTATTGTGCGGCCTTTCCGAATTTCCTCTCGTGTTCGCTCGAAGATAAGGATGTTGGCATCAACCGCGACGCCTACTGAGAGGATAAATCCTGCGAGGCCAGACAGAGTGAGGGTTACGGGGATCAGCTTGAACGCTGAAAACACGATGCATGCGTATACGAGAAGAGCGGCTGCGGCCACAAAACCCGGCACTCGGTAATAGCAGATCATGAAGCTGAGGACGAGAACAGCACCAACAACACCGGCTCGAAGGCTTGCGTCTAAAGACTCTCGGCCTAGGGTTGGTCGGACTGTAAAGTTTTGGACAACTTCAAGCGGGACGGGTAGGGCGCCGTAGCGGAGTTGGATCGCTACCGCTCGAGCTTCATCAGCGGTGAAGTTCCCGGAAATTACACCTCGGTCTCTAATTGCCGATCGAATAGATGCTGAACTTACGACTAGGTCATCAACTGTGATCGTGAGAACCTCGCCAATGTGAGTGCCTGTATATGAATAAAACTTCTCCCCAGCGTCAGGCTTCAGGTCGAATTCAATCCGTGGGGTGCCTAGTGTGTCAAAGCCGAGTCGTGCGTCTTGCAGGTCTCTACCACTGAGGACAATTTGGTTTGTCTCTGGGGTGAGTTGGCTGCCTTCCTCCACAAACTGGAATCCGGTGTTCAAGATGAGCAGTTGGCCAGTTTGTCGGAACGACTGGATAGCTTTCTCTGGATCGTCTATTCCAGGTAGTTCGACGATGAGGCGATCCTTGCCTTCTATTTGAATCAAAGGCTCGGACACTCCGAGCGCATTGACTCTGTTCTCAATGATTCGTTTGACGGCTTGCAGGTCTCCGTCTTGCAATTCTTGTCCCGTCGGAGGTTTTGCCTGGAAGCGGACATGTAGTCCTCCTTGCAAATCAAGTCCTTGCCGAAATGCGAGGGACGAAAAGTCTCGACCTGCGATTTCGATCGGCACTCCAGGCGTGGATGGTATGGCTATATAAAGCGTGACCATAAAAAGAATTGCTATTCCGGCCAGGGTCGTCCATTGGCGTCGTTTCACTGCATACTCGGTTTGAGTGGTGCCCGCTCGTGATGATACGGCGCTTGTTCCATCTCGACTGCCTGGTTCAGCGTCTCATCACGTTTGGGGCACATGGATAATTCTGGACGCCTCGATAGAGGCTGAGTGTTGCCGGTGGTACATGTTTTGGCCAAATCTTTGGAAGGGGAGCCCGCTGATCCAGTTTCCACAGCAGCAGTGAAGCAGCTTGTATCAATGATCGGTGTCGCGGACAGGGATACCTTCAAGTAGACCAGCTTTGTGCATGTTTTCCCACCGGGTGAGGAAGGTCTCGTTCCATTCGTCGGTGAGAGGACTGTGAAGCATGTCTCTGAAAACTTCCCAAAACACAATGATGCCGTCGGCACCGGCCTGGAGTGCTGCTGCTGCGACATCCACTGACCGAACCAGGGCGGCCGTAACATAGGGGCGCTGTTCCCACCCGGCTAGCATTTCGACGCATTCGTGGACATGCCAGACGGGATCTACCCCGACATCTTTGTAAGGCTCGCAAAAGGGCAAGATATGTGTTGCCCCAGCCTGCGCCGCGACGGCGGCTTGTGTCAGGTTAAAAGTCGTGGTGCAGAAAGTCTCTACTCCGTCCGCCGCTAGGGCACTAAAGGCTTCGAGCCCCTGTTCCGCACAAGGGATTTTTATGACGATTTGATCCGACATCGCAGTGAAAACATGCGCTACATCTAAAAGCTCGGCCGTGGTATGCCCGTCGATCTCTACGACTACCGGTTTGTTGGTGATGTCGAGGTAACGTTTAACGACCTCAGTTAGTTGGCCATACTTTTGAGTTAAGTCATCAAGCACGACCGTGTTAGTCACAATCCCGTACCCGCCGCGTGGCAGCCAAGTCTTTAAGTCTTCAGGGTCACCCGCCAACCATATTGCGGGGCCACGTTCGGTCAAGCGTGATTGAGCCACTCGGCCTAGCTCGATCTGGGTGTCTTCGGACATTACTTGTGCCTCCCGTCAACCAGTTGCAATCCAACGCCCAATGTGGCGTCGGTGTCAAGAAAAGTTATCCGCCAATCCGAGGAGCTCACTATGGGCTCTGTCCCACTAATGCCAAGCTCCTCACTAAGCGTGTTTAGCGTATTGTCAAAGTCATTGTCTCGGAAAGCAACGTGGTGAACGCTTGCACCGTGTTCTTGCAGGTGAGCCGCAAATTTACTGACGGCATCATTTGTTGGACAGATGATTTCCAGGTAGCTGTCAGTGTTTCCGATCTGAAGGGCTGCGTACGTATTGCCTTCCTCTTCTGATTCCCAGATCTTGAAGGGTTTCATTCCTAGCTTTTCGCTGAAAAGGCGGAGTGCAGCGTCCCGGTCATGGACGACGTAGGCGATGTGATGAACCGCGTCAAACATAATTTGGCCTCGGGGGATTCAAGAGGATGTGACTAGATTTTACGCCGCAAGCTTGGTGGTTATCAGCCTCGTTGTTATTCGGAGAAGGCGCGCCATGCGTACACAGGTTCATTTCCCTGAGCCTCTTCTTCTAGCGCTGCAAGGTTAAGGTCGGGTATGCCTAGACCAGGATTGTTGCTGAGATGCATGTAGCCGGAGTGGATTTCCATTGCCTCGCCTCCAACGGTGCATCGCAATTCGTATTCAGGGTGGGCGGTCTCAAGTACATAAAAGTTCGGTGACACGGCTGCAATTTGCATTGCCATTGCTGCGGAGATCGGCCCGCCTGAATTATGAGGTGCGACTTGTACGAAATAGGTGTCAGCAGCAGCTGATATTTTTTTTACTTCAGTTATGCCTCCGGCATGGGTCAGGTCAGGTTGGATAAATGCGGCACCTTCACCCTCAAGCAATTCTCTGAAGTCCTGGCGGCTAAACATTTTTTCCCCACATGCAACCGGCACTGACATCTGACGTGCTAACGAGCACATTGCTTTAGTGTTGCCAGCTGGAATCGGTTCCTCCATCCATACCGGTCGAAAGGGCTGAAACATGTGGGATGCTTCGATCGCTACACGTGGCGTTAATCGCTCGGCACATTCAATGTATATCTCGAAATCCGGGCCATTTGCTTCTCGTATCCCGCGCACTAATTCTTCAGCAAACCGCAGACTTTCGGTCTCGCATTTCTGGCCAGCGGACCCGAATGGATTAACTTTTACGCCTCGATAGCCCTCCCGTCGAGCACGGATTGACCCGTCGACATGGTCGGAAACTGAGTCCAGCCAACGCGATATACCGCCAGCATAAACTAGGACTATATGCCGGATTCGACCTCCGAGAAGCTTCCAAAAGGCCTCACCTAGCCGTTAGCCAAGAATATACCCGAGCGCCCCATCGATAGCTGAGATCGCACTGTTTACAACGGGGCCACCGCGCCAGCCCGTGTAGAGGTCCCGCCAGATGAGCTCGATCGAAGAGGGGTCGCGTCCTAGCAGTCGAGGGGTGAAATGCTTAATGACCCCGAGAACTGCTTGGCCTCGGTCGGATGTTGAGGCCTCGCCCCACCCATGAAGTCCTTCGTCGGTAGACACACGAACGAATAGCCATTCTCTCCAGCGAACATATCGGCTAAAAACTTCAACCCCGGTAATCTTCATGCCGACAGCTTGGTTGTGAAGGGTGATCGAGTTGGCCGGGTGGGTGAGGTTGAGGACGGACAAATGTTATTGAGTTCGCATGCCTCGCAATCAGGCCTTCTCGCGTCACATACTCTGCGGCCATGCCAGATGATTGCGATCCCCGCGAATATCCAGTCCTCTGTGTCGAGAACGTTCATGAGATCCCTCTCGATTTTTACCGGGTCTGTAGCTTCACTTAATCCCAAGCGTTGCGCTAATCGTTTTACATGGGTGTCTACGACGACGCCACTTGGCAGGCCAAATGCTTCCCCAAGAACCACATTTGCGGTTTTTCGGGCAACGCCACGTAGTCGCAACAATTCGTCCATGGTTCGTGGCACTTCACCGTTAAACTCATCCATGATTTGGGCGGAGGTTGCCCGGATGGACTTGGCCTTGCTGCGAAAAAACCCGGTTTGTCTCACAATCTCTTCGACTTCTGCTTGCGACGAGTCTGCAAGGGCTCTCGCTGTGGGGAATCTTCGGAACAAGTTGGGCGTGACCCGGTTGACAGTGACGTCTGTTGTTTGGGCTGACAGGATGACTGATATTAAGAACTGGAACGCAGACGCATAGTTGAGCTCGGCGGCAGCATCTGGGTACATCTCTCGTAGCCGCGAGACTATCTCTTTGCCCCGTGCACGTTTGGCAGATCGTGACTCGCGCCAGCGACGAAGCGGAATTTTGGTTCGGGTTCTACGAGAAGACGGCATCCGTCTAGCTTATCCGTGGAGGATCGAACAAGCGACCAACAGGGACGCGTGGGGGTATTGCTCAACAGTGGGCCAGTACCGACATTGTTAGGATAGCCCTTCATCGTTCCGAGGTGAACTGTGCAGTTGTCGGGTCGAGCTCTAAACGAGGAGAGCTAAAGGAGCCGTTGTGGCGACAGGTCCGGACGGGGTGGATCGACGCACCGCAGTGGTAGCCGTTATTGGGGCTGCCATAGCCGCGATCCCTGCTGTTACGGTGACCGTGTTGTGGATACAGCAAGACTCATTCACCTTTCCTGACGGAACGATTGTCGGTGAGGTCGAAGCTGGTGGCTTAACCACCGGTGAGGTATTGGAACGTCTGGAATCGTCGTGGGCTGCATTTCTCAGTAATCCCGTGGTTTTTCGTTTGCATGGCCGGGAATGGCGTCCAACGGCTAGGGATATCGGCCTTCGCGCGGACTTTCGAGGTCCGATAACCGAGTTAGTCAACGCGCTTCCTCGTCGCGGAATCCTCCACCGGCTATTCACACCGTCACAGGTGCGACGTATTGATGCGCCGACTGTTGAGTATGACCGGGAAGCGGCTCGTCGGTATATAGCAAGGCTCGCGTCAGGCTTTGATCAGCCAGCTGCTAAGGGAAGTCTTGTGCCTATTGGCGGTGGTCGAATTGAATTGAGTCCGGGCCAAAGCGGTCGGGTTGTCGATATCGAGCGTGGGTTGCGGGACCTCGAAGTTGCCATTGGAGGTCCCGATGTTGGTGCGGTTGTTGAATTGCAATATCGAGTCGATGCAGCGTATCTGACGCCAGCGGTTGCTGATCTGGCGATTCGCTCGGCCCAACAGATGGCCGGTGACCCGATTTGGTTAATGCATGGAAGTAAGGGTTGGGTTTTGAAGCCATTGGAGCTTTCGGATGCGTTGGTTTTTCAGGCGGACTCGTCAGGAGTGTCCGTCAGGTTTGAGTTCACGAGGTTTAATGAACTGTTCCAGCGAATAGAGGCGACACTGACGGCCGAACCCAGAAAGAATGTTTTCGAATTCGATTCTGATCGTGATCGGGTCACGGCGTTTGAGCCTGGAAATCCTGGCCAGCTTCTCGATCGATCTGAACTGGAGCGTCAGATCGATGAAGTCGCTCGGCGGGAAGGAAATCGCCGGCTTGAGATTCCCTTGATAATCCTGAACCAAGAATTTGATGTCGCGTTCAATCAACTTGGCATCAAGGATCTTCTTGCGACAGGATCCTCGATTTACAAAGGATCTCCGGAGTATCGCGACCACAACATTGCTGTTGGAGAATCACAACATATTGCCTTAGGAGAATCACAACATATTGCTGTTGGAGAAACACAACATATTGCTGTTGGAGAAACACAACATGTTGCTGAGGAGAAACACA
>CAZFVB010000012.1:0-5186 GCA_964522375.1 uncultured Chloroflexota bacterium | reverse complement strand
ACGGTATGGTTTTGCGTCCTGGTCAAACGTTTTCATTCAATGAGCGAATTGGGAGGTTCTCTCTGGGTGAAGGATGGATGGAGGGGAGTGTGATCATTAGAGATGAGACTGAGCAGGGGGTTGGTGGTGGTATATGCCAGGTTTCGACCACATTGTTTCGTGCGGTGCTAGCAGCCGGGTTACCGATCGAAGAACGATGGCCGCATCTGTATCGTGTCCGTTACTACGAAATGGGGCCTTCCCCGATTGGCACCGATGCGACAATTTTTTCTCCTGGAGTTGACCTCAGGTTTTCTAACGATCTAGATGGTCCGATCATGATTAGGAGCCGTCTGGATCGAAAGCTGTCGACTTTGGACTTTGAGATTTGGGGTGTTTCCGATGGTCGTGTTGTCACTATTGGGCCTCCTCGACTTACAAAGTGGAAGGATCCTCCTAAGGATCAAGGCACCGTGGATTCTGAGGAGCCCCCGGATTTCGAAAAGCAGATAGAGTTTGCCAAGCGAGGGGTTAAGGCGGAACTAAACAGGGTCATCGTTTGGCCAGATGGTCGGAGGAAGAGCAGCGTGTTCCTTTCTAACTACGTGGCATGGCCCAACCGGTTTGTTGTGGGTATTGACGAGGCTAAATTGCGATTCCCTTCGGCCTATAACAAGTGGTTTGACGAGAATCCTGAGCTCGCCTCGCGGTGGGGGGTGAAGCGTGTGCCTGGGATCCCAGCCGACCCGGATGACCCATCTGGTTGAACCGCCTGCAGAAAGAGGGGTAACCAAGATTGTTTTTTCGGGTTAGCCTCTATCGGCTATAAGATTTAGATATTCGGGGAGTGGCGCAGCCTGGCAGCGCGCGGCGTTTGGGACGCCGAGGTCGCGAGTTCGAATCTCGCCTCCCCGACCATGGCAACGTTTGTTCATTCCCTTGATTGCTCTCGGCTTCGGTGGCTCGGTCTTATCCAATCAGTTGTCGAAGATATGTGAGGTCATCAACTTCCCCTCGTGCGCGCAATGCTAGGGCCTCGTCGCTGTACTCACCGGCTCCGACTGTGGCAATCACGTCCTGGTCCATCGTGTATTCAGTGTGGACGGTTAGAGGGCCACTGAAGTTCCAGCTCTTTAAGAGTGCAATAGCGTCGGGCCATTCCGCAGCGCCTTGGCCCAGCAATACAAATTTGTCACCAAAGGCTGCCCGTGACTGTAGCCTCGGATCCCGTATATGGTGGGCGTCCTTGGCGCCCACAACCGATAGTCGATCCCGAAGCATCGGGAGGCCGATTAATACATCTTCGCCATTGATGGCCAGGTGGCCCATGTCGACGTAGGCACCTATGTGAATAGGCTCGTAGCCTTCCAATAGATGGCGGAGGCCGGCACAGTTTGAGCCGAGACATCGTCCGCTGTGGGTGTGATAGAGCGTTTGGACCCCTGTGGATTGGCTGAGTTTTTCGAATCCTGCAAGCATGCGGCGACCATGTGTCCATAATTCATCAAAGACGTCTCCCGGTGCGTAGGTGAAGTATCCGATCTTGATCCGGGGTACGTCGGCCTTAGCCGCAGCTTCGAACAGATCGAGTGTTTCGGGGTCGGTGGGATCGGTAAGGGAGGTTCCGGCCGAGATCATCGAGCATTCAATGCCGATGTCTTTCCATCCTTGGACGGCTGTCGAAAGATCGGCGACCACATTTTCAGGGTTTATTGCATGGCCGTTACGAACGGCGAGGTCCAGCCCGTCATAACCGAGTGTTTGAGCCTGTTGCCCGAGTTCATGAGCATTCAGGTGGTTCCAGAATTTTGTAAATCGAATGATTTGCATATGTGAACCTAGCGTGTCGGGCTGGCGATTCGGCAGGACCCCCATTGTTTCACGGATCTGGTCACACGTATTCCGTCGACTTTCGTCGCAATCTATGGTCAGAGGAGGTTCGAAGCTGCTTCATTTTGGTTGATGAGGCACTATGCAGTTGCTGCTCAATCCGGTGTTATCGAATGGCTGAATCCCGACAACAAATCCTTATTTTGCATCTGGATGTGCCCGACATGGGTGGCACGACCGTGGCGTGGGCGTTATACGACGGTACGCGTCCCAGTAATGAACAGATGCAGGCGGGTAGCCAGTCAGAGCCACCGTATGCTTCGGTCCTTGAGGCCATGCACGATGGTTGGAGGGTCGTGCAGCTCCCTTCGCTGCCTTCATATCCTCGGGGTGCTGAGTACGAGACGGGCCCGCTCCCGTGGGAATATGTCCTTGAAAGAATGGTTGTGATGGATGTCACTGATGCATAAAGGTCGCTTGCTGGATGCCGGTACGATGGCCAAGTTTGCTGTGGACGGATTTGTGGAGTTTGACGACCTGGTCCCTCCAGACCTTAGTGAACAGGTCCATCGCGACGCACTGACATATCCTCCCACTCGCGGTTTTGACCCCAATGCCCCACGAGAGTTTTGGGACGCGTCGGCTGCGGTCCGGGGGGTGTTTGATCTTGCGGCAGTTAAAGGCGTGGTTAGGAGCTTGGTCGGTCCCAGCCCTATCCATGATCACTCGTATTTACACACAGTGCCTCCCGGGAAATTTGAGGCGCAACGCTGGCATGTCGATTCAGCCCTGGCGGCTGAACACCCACGGAGGTTCGATGTGCTTGTTTGCTTTTTTCCGCATGCTACTCCCGCAGAGATGGGGCCTACCCTTGTACTGCCGGGATCCCATCTGCGCCGCGTGAGTTACCACGACGTGACTCGCTACAAGAACTTTAGAGGCCAAGTTCAGTTAGTTGGTGGCGGAGGAAGGATTGTCTTTATGCACGAATCTCTCTGGCATTGTGCTCAACCCAATACAACGGACAAGTGGCGCTTTATGTTTAAGATCCGGTATCAGCCGAATGTTCCCCAGCGGGCGTTATTTGACGTCGAAGGCTGGGATGATCCAGCGATCCACGCCTTTTTCAACGATGCCCGTCGGCGTCACCTGTGGGTGGGCGACGGGTTCCCGGCAATGGGTCGCGAGCGTCTCGACTGGTGGCGATATTTGTCTGGTGCGAGCTAACTCTCAATCTCAGGATTGTGGCGCGGGTGAAGAGAGTAGGTTCAACAACAAGCGGTTATGTGGGCGATGAGGTTGCTTTTTGCGCGATAACGCCATACCAAATACGTGGAACCAGGTCGAACCGTATGTGATCTACGGCTGCGCTCATCGCATCACTAAGTTCGTCCATTGTGACATCACGCGTGAAAGTGAGATCTCTGGCCATTCCTCGGACGAACTCTGGGTATCTGGAAATTGCTTTTAGTGCGGAGTGAGTGAGTTGAACCACGCGGTCTTCCTCATGTACGACAACAAAGCCTGCATCAGTGATCATTTGCTTGTAGTCGTCGGGAGTCCGATACGCCAAGGTTTCGACTTGGCGATCTCGTTTGCCGCCCGTCAGCCGGACGAAGTGAAGCTTCCATTCACCATGGCCACGCATCGAGTGACCGACATCCATCGATGTGGAGGTGAAGGAACTATTGATCGATAAAAAAGCATTGTCATGCGTAATCTCAGCTAAGCCGGCAAACACTTGACGTTGGCCTTCTTCCCCATCGATTTCGTGAATTGCATCATGAATGCTGACACTGTCGGCACCTTCAGCCGGAAGATGTTCAGCGACAGCAGTCGGAATGTCTCGAGCGTCTCCTTCAAGGAAGGTTACGCTGATGTCCTCAGTTCCTGGCGTGGCGGTGCGAGCGATCTCAAGTGCCTCGACGTTTCGGTCCACCGCGATTATTTGGCCGTGATATCCGCGGGCCGTTGCTTGTTCCACTAAGAGTTGCGGGATCAGGCCGGCCCCCGTTGCGACATCGACATGTACGAAGGGATTTGGCAGGCGATCCATCAGTTGCGCGATGAGTTCCCGGTTTACCTCTCGGTATTCCGGAATCTCGGAGAAGTGGCCGAAGTGAAGGTTGTTTTGGGTCATTGATTGAGTGTTACCGAAAAGCGGCCCGCTTTTTTAATGCGGAACCGCTGAGTTAAATGGGGTTGGTTTGTGTCGAGTTATGGAGTGCATGCTGAACGAATTAACCGGCATCTTAACGGATATGAGGCGTGTCGCTCGCTTCTAAGGCCGTAATGTACGAGTGTTTCTTGGCTTCGGGGTCGTCCGGTAGGAGTTATATTGCCGGAGGCACGACGCGTGATGGCTTTCGTGCATAACGTGAGACCGGTCTCTAGGCGGGGGTAGCTCAGTTGGCAGAGCGCTAGCCTTCCAAGCTGGATGTCGCGGGTTCGAATCCCGTCCCCCGCTCCCATTGACAGGGCGATGTTCCTGTTCGCGAAGCAGTTTTCTTTACCCGCCTGCGTGGCTAATGTGGTCTTGGCACTGTTCGCTAGCTGCGTAAGAATCTGTGGACGCTTCGGCGTTTTGGAGGTGCTAGCTGTGTTGTCGAGACTTTTCGATTTTCCAAACCCTGTAAATGATTACGCTGCTCGTCTTGTGGCAGGGGCAGTGGCCACTATGACCATTGTGATCATTTTGTTTGATGTGCGCTGGATGTTTGGTGTGTTGGCATATGGGTTTCTTGCTCGTGTTCTTACTGGGCCTCGGCTAAGTCCGCTCGCGCTCTTGGCTACAAAAGTAGTAATACCTTTGGCAGGCGGGCCAGACAAGCCTGTGCCCGGACCTCCCAAACGTTTTGCTCAGGCTGTAGGGGTCGGCTTCTCGCTGGCTGCTTTAGTGCTGATGTTGTTGGGCTCGGTAGTGGCGGCCAAGATCGTGGTTGGTGTGCTGTGCGTGTTTGCTCTGGCCGAATCCTTGCTTGGCTTCTGCGCAGGATGCTTTGTGTTCAATTACCTGATGGCTTGGGGAGTTATCCCTTCAACGGTGTGCGAGGCGTGTCAGCAATACGCCCCTTCCACAGTTGACGACTCGGTAGGTTAGGTCTTCGATCAATAGTTGACTCGCACATTGCCGGTTGCAACCGGCACCCAAGGTGCGGGAAAGGGCTATTATCCTTATCGCTGGGAGAGTGGTAGGAGGCAGTTCATGAGCGCTGTAGACACCGAACGCAGGACCTCTGACAACGCATTAGGGACTCCAAAGATCGCGCCGTTCCTTGTGGACTGCGACCTGCACCATCTGTGGCACAAGATCGACGATATCTTTCCCTATCTCCCCCGACAATACGTGCAGGAAATTAAGGATTTTGGGTCCATGC
>CAZFVB010000011.1:0-45853 GCA_964522375.1 uncultured Chloroflexota bacterium | reverse complement strand
AGGGACACAGGGTAGTCCCTGTAAGAACACGGCCCGTATACCCACCAACCAAAGCGAGCATAAACCACCCAGCGATCCCACTGCCCGTAATAGCAAGAACGAGCGTGACTATCGCAAGAATCGAAACCAGACCAGCCACCGTCCGTGTGGTGGTGTTGTCAACAGTCGACGGAACCGAAAACACCTGTCGTAGAGTTCCCATATGAGTCAGGCTTCCTGCATGGCGATATCAATTGATACCCACCAGCGCGTCTATTGGGGGCCCCGATTGTAAATGGTCTTGAAACTATTGTTCCGGCCGCCCCGTCAAATAGATACCGCTCTAGCTCCAACGTGAACAGCCGGAAATAAAAAGCCTTCACTTCCCAGATGAGGTCGGAATCGGTAGTTACTTAGAGACGTGGTTTTACCTAACCAACGATATCCCCGCCTGACTTATCCTTCGGCCTTCCTGGTATTGATCCCAAGAAACCAGCAAGCGCGAGTGCGAGGCACCCGACGACATACCACCACGGCGACACCATGCCGGTGCCAGCCACCACCAGCGCAAGAATGCCAAGAAACACCAACGTGCCTACCCGCGCCACTGATGCCAGAGACCCATCCATCACTATCCGTCACTATCTCGAAACATAATTCTTAGAACCAATCGTGGCCAGAAGTCTTATGCGACCGAACAGGCCATCTCATTGCCACAACACGACGGGGATTTGATCTTCCCATGCCCATTCGGACATTTGGATACCTGTACTGAGGAACCGTCATCTGTCGTGATACTGTCATTGACCAAAGGATCACCACACTGGCCACAGGTAATATTGGCTGACATCCCACACGCCGCGCATTCGTAAGTAGCCATTCGAAAAACTCCATCTTTCGACCGAACACCGACTCATCTTTGCACACCCCGACCTAGCATCGAGCTATTTACCCCCCTCGACTAGCTGCGTCCGGCCTGACCCAAGCGAAAATCGCCAATCGACAAATGTGAACCTCGACCATGCCGACGCACGTTAATCAGCTCAGCTGAAATCGCCAGGGCAATTTCAGCCGGAGTTTTCGCACCAATATCAAGACCAATCGGGGCAAAGACTCGTTCGAATTGTTCTGACCGAAAACCTTCATCCAACAAAGTCTTGTAGACAACATGCACCCGCCGACGGCTGCCGATCATGCCAATATAAGGCGCTGGCGATCCAAGTAAGAGACGGAGAGCTGCTTCATCAAATCGATGAGCCCGAGTCACCAAGACCACAAACGTCCGGTCATCGATTACAAAATCTTCCAAGAACGCTTCGATTGGACGCGCGAACACTTCATCGGCCGATGGAAACCGATCACGATTAGCAAAATCAGCCCGCTCATCAAGAACCACCGTCTCAAACCCTAAAACGGACGAGATGTTGGCCAAAGGTTGTGCAATATGCCCAGCACCCACAATTAACAGGCGTGGCGTCGCAACAACCACATCAAGGAACACGCGGACGTACTCGGAATCTCTTCTCGTCGCGTCGGTTCCGTTCGTTCCCAGGGTGATCATCCGGGGGTGACCCGATACCAAGACGCTTGCCGCTTCTCGCGCTACCACCGCCTCGACCTCAGAATTATGGACACTACCGGTTAGACCCTCAGCATCCGTATACCAGGCACGTAACCCCGGCTCATCACCACCCACGCCCCTAGAACTCACAAGATGGATCAACACGACAGGAATTCGAGTGCGAAGCGCCTCACGCGCCGCCACGAGCGCGGCAGCATCTGGAGTCATCCGACGGACCTAGTTACGCCATCCCAAGACTCAAGCAAGACTTCCAGTGTTCCGCCACAGACGTCACCCTCGCCTCGAACGTCATCAACGAGCTCAACCGATATAGCGCGGCCTTTGCCGTCTGCTAAAACACGGCGGGCCTCAGCCCGGACATCTGCCTCCACACACCCGCCGCCTACCGTGCCCCACGTGGTCCCATCAGCAAAAAACAGCATGCGGGCCCCAACATCTTGCGGAGTCGAACCACGGCTCGAAACCACAACAGCACTTGCTACACGTTCACCACGTCCGGTGTGAGCAACTATTTGCTGGAAGTACTTTTCCATCAGAAGTCATTCTATCGCCAGAGTGCACACATCTAACGGCCTAAATGAACTGCTCTACGATGCCAGAGCCTTGAAGACCCAAGGCCGCAAAGCCAATATTCTTGATAACTCGGCCGCCCCAAGATGCAACAAAGAACTTCCACCACCCCAAACGGGCTGCGCCCGCTACCGCCCCAGCCAGATCAAAGGCAGGATTTGGTACAGCGGCAATTACAAAGATGGCAAATAACCCCCATCTTCGGATCCACACCTCCACACGTTGATACAACCGCCGTCGCTGAATCCACGGTGAACCCGTAGCCCCCAAGAGATATGAAACCATTTCACCTATCACCTGACCGGTTGTTCCAACCAGAACCGGCGCCCAGAGATTGTCGAAAACTGCCGCAAAAGCTGCGATGGCCGCCCAACCAAATCCAGGGAGCATAAAGAGCGCACCAGACTGGATGGATAGGAAAAACATCGCCAGATAAGCCGGGCCGGCATTTGCACGAACTTCCGACGCAAACGGGATTGCCGCCAAACTCAATCCGGTAACCACGACCAAGACAACAAGTTGTGCGAATAACAAGCGGCGATTCATTGCCGGTAAAACGTGGTTATCAGTCACAGACGAGCTACCTTCGTTGTCACAACTTGACGAGTTGCCAGTGGATCGCATGCTATGTGGCATCTCATACATGTGGACCAATGGTCTCGCGATAATGCCTGAGTTGCCAGAAGTTGAAACAATCCGCCGAGAACTACATTCTCAGATTCTCAGACGACGACTCAACAATGTAACGGTTCTTGATGCTCGCCTTGTACAAACAGCTTCACCCAAAGCATTTGAGACGCGTCTTGCGGGAGCTCTTATCACCAACATTGAACGACGTGGCAAATACCTCATGATCAATGTCGAGTCAGAGGTCCTGATACTCCACCTGATGATGAGTGGACGTTTGCACTTGCGAGCGCGAACCGATATTCGGCCACACACGCGTCTTCTCCTCACGCTTGATGACAATCAGGCCCTACACTTCGTCGACGTTCGCCGCTTTGGCAGAGCGTGGATCACTAACGAAGCCCATATCCATCAGGTTGTCGGACACCTTGGACCGGAACCCTTGGATGCCGGATTTGACTGGCGCAGCCTTGCCGCTAGGCTACGCGGTCGCCGCATTGCAATTAAAACCGCGCTACTGGACCAACGAACCATAGCTGGGATTGGCAACATCTATGCCGACGAAGCATTGTTTGCTGCACGCATCCATCCAGAAACCCCTGTCAATCTACTGTCCCGGTCCAAGCTTCGAGCACTCACAGGATCCATCGTGACTGTTCTTGAGTCAGGTATTGCCCATCAGGGAACAACCTTTAGCACGTTCGAAACAAGTGACGGAAACCCTGGCAACAACCAACAACATCTCAAGGTTTTTCGAAAAACTGGACAACCATGTCCAAGTTGCGGAAAAAACATCCGGCGGATCGTCTTGGCTCAACGAAGCACCCACTACTGCTCAAACTGTCAGCGAAAACCTCGCAAGGTATCCACACAGTAATTCGGTTCTTCTAACTCGTATCCAATACCCATCCGAGCAAGATTACGTCTGGCTTACTCCCCTTTTGCAAGCTATGACGGCGACGTCACAAAGAGTGCTGCGTCTTTTGCACTGATCCAATCGGCAGCAATCGACGCTGCAAACTCGAGAGATCCTTCCAAATTTCCGGTTGCCTCATATCGAACAAATAAAGCCGCGGCAAACACGTCACCAGTTCCCGTCGGATTGCGGATTGGCTGAGGAACAACTGGAAACTCAAACCATCGGCCTAATTCATGCGCATGAATTAGGCGATGCCCGTCAGTAAGCACCCCGACCCTTGATCGAGCAAGCAGTTCGTGTGCTTGCCCAACATCACCATCGAAATCCTCTGCACTTACGATGCTCACATCAGCCATTTCAAATGCTGCAGACGCTGATCGAGCCACCGCCACGCTCACAACTCTGTCAGACTGCACCCTTCGCAGAAAACCTTGAGCTGTCAGCCCAACAAATCGATTTGTAGCCAGTGCTCCCAAAAACGCGGGGCCAATTTCCCGAAGCACGGGAGCGATATGAAGAATCCGGGAATCTAATGGCGCGACCCCCGCATCACGTACAGTCAGTCGAGGGGCTTGAGCATGAACCCGTTGTGTGCGTCCAGCCGAGCCATACGTATTTTCGAACGTTGTTGATATCCCCGCAGGCCTCGACAACCACTCGGTGCCTGGTACTTTCTGCTTCAACAACGCTAAATCAGAGCCTGACATGCGTGTGATAGCGACAACCTCACAACCCAAAGCCGCTGCTGTACAACTACTGAAATACACAGGCCCACCAAATGACCAGCCTGATCCATCAAGGTCGCGCGTTACATGACCTGCACAAAGATACAGCGGTCGCTTATGACTCACCGTACATAAATCAGCATCACTAGGCTTTGGGGCTAATGACGACGCGGCGCTCCTCGCCCTCACCAATGCTATACGTTCGTACTTCTTCATCATCAGCCAATGCGACATGAACGACCCGACGTTCATAAGCCGACATTGTTTCCAGCGTTATGGGTTCCTTAGTCTCACGAACCTCTTCGGCAAAAGTTTCAGCAAGCTCCGTGAGGTGTTCAACACGACGGTGACGATATCCAGCAATATCCAGTGTGACCCGACACGGATGACCAAGTCGGCGTCCAACCATCAAGTTCAAGAGATAGCCTAGCGATCGAAGATTTTCACCACGGCGGCCAATGAGCCGTCCGAAATCCTCGTCACCCACAATGTTGTAAGCGAGAGGATCCTCGGAAACAATTTCAAAATCCGCCATGTATCCCATGCGTTCAAGTAAACCATCCAAAAGATCTTCGGCTTCTCGCTCCAAATCTTCGCCAGAAT
This sequence comes from uncultured Chloroflexota bacterium, assembly GCA_964522375.1. Taxonomy (GTDB): domain Bacteria; phylum Chloroflexota; class UBA11872; order UBA11872; family UBA11872; genus UBA11872. The sequence goes on along the minus strand of CAZFVB010000011.1, from coordinate 40,848 downwards.
CAATAGGCTCTTTACGATGGCTGGTGTCGGAACCTGATGAGTCAGTAACCGGCTCACGGCCTTCTGCCGCTGTTAGTTCGACCTCTTGTTCACGCTCCTCAGCAGCGTCCGGGCTCTCTATCTCTGCAGCACTGTTCCTCTCAGGCACCTGTGCCAGGTTCGACGCTACAGGCGCAACATCCTCCTCGTCATCCGTGTCAACATCGGCTTCTCCCAGATGCGGACGATCTCGTAACCGAACACGTACACGCGCATCTTCACCACCCAAACCAAGCAAGCCTCGAGATCCTGTAGCTATCACCTCAACATCAACCTCATCCAGACTGACGTTGAGTTGTAGCAACGCACGCTTAACAGCCTCCTCAACAGAACTTCCCGATACAACCACCTCATCAGGCAGTTCAGTCTCATTACCCACCGCGTCTCCTCCGTTTTCGCCGCCGTGGTCGCCGAGGACGAGATTCTTCGTCCACCGACGAGGTTTTTGTTTCCCGATCCGCTGAAGCAGCCTGAGCTACCTTAGCGTTATGCTCCCCCATCACATCGCGCGCCAAAGACCAGTGAGCTGGGAATAGCTTCCCGGTCCCTGTCGTAAAGTATTGCTGAATGATCGCGATAATGCTTGAGATTACCCAGTAAAGCACAAGACCTGCTTGGAATGTCCAAGCAAAGACGACCACAATTAGTGGCATGAATTGCATCACACGATTCATCGTTGCCGCTTGGCCAGTAGCCCCCACCGACTGCATCATCCGGGCCTGAATAAATTGGAACCCGCCAGCAAGTAACGCCAAAACCGAAATATAGAACCCACCAGAGCCAAAGAAATCATACCTCGGAGGCACTCGTGTAAATCCGGCAGCCTGCGCTGCCTCCTGTCCTTGTCCGCTCAGCCACCAATCACGCACATATGTCTCAGCCTCACCATTGGCATCTCCCCAATACACATAGATGTCTCGAGATAACGGATATTGCCCATCACTCAAGACGTCGACAATAGGTGGAAATGCCCGTGTCGCTCCGCGTCCTTCGATGTTAACCATACGAACCTCATCGGTACGCATGGGCATCGATAACCCAAGAGCATTCGGATCCTCACGTATGGCATTGAGATAATCATCGCGGCTTTCATGCTCGCGGATTGGCACACCGATAGCCTCGCCTTCATTGAGTAACAAGCGTTGCACCAACGCACGTGATCCAAAATCGTCTCGTAATCCGTGTAAGACGATAGAGCCGTTCGCGCCGCTCACCTGGGCCCAGTTCGTAATCTCTCCTCTGAGAATACCCACAACCTGCGACTCCGACAGCCGGGTTACCAGTCGATCACGCTCCACCAAGAAGGCAGCCGCCTGAACAAGTCGGGAGGTCGTTGTACCGTTGGGCAACTTCGAAGCGTCAACCTGCTCATCGAGCACAATGGCTGTTACAGCTCGCTTGTTGAGCGCGTCTATCGCGGTACCCGCGTCAGTAACATCAGTACGAAACTTGAAGTTCGGCGCAGACTGGGTGAAGGACACTGCAAGCGACGCTTGAAGCGGAGACGGTAAACCTGTCGTGGCTATAACTAAATCGACTGGTTCAGTCGGAGCTGCCTCACCAATGAGCTGGATCGTCGAATCCTCCCGTGCCAAATTAAACCAGAGAAATTGCTCATTAAGGAGACCCCGACTACTGAGTGTCAGAATTCCACCGTAGAGCGCCAGAAGGATCGGCAGTTGCACCAGCGCCGGTAAACAGCCGGCCACCGGATTAACACCACGCTCCTTATACAACTTCATGGTCGCCTCAGAAGTAGCCTGACGATCACCCTTGAATTTCCGACGCATCGCTTCCAACTCAGGTTGAATAAGCTGCATCTTTCGCTGCGACCGAATCTGCTTGAGCGTTAAGGGGACCATCAGCAATCGAATCCCTATCGTGAACAAAACGATTGCTATGGCGTAATTCCCGACCACACTTTGGATACCTGTAAGCACACCGCTCAAAGGATCGATGGCTAACGTCTGCCAGGTATTCATAATCCCGTCCATAGGAACACCCAACCCCTATGGGACGGGGTCGAAACCTCCGGCATGCCACGGGTGACACCGGGCAATGCGACGCATTGTCAGCACCACACCCCGTGCGAAGCCGTAGCGATCAATCGACCCGTAGGCATAACTCGAACATGTGGGATGGAATCGGCAGTTTGACCCCGTGAGTGGGGAAACCAATTTTTGATACATTCGAATAACAAAAAGCGTAAGCACCTTCATACGCGTGCCCCACTACCCATCTGACGCAAAGCTTCCTTGATGGAGCCTCGGAGTTGCATAAACGAAGCATCGACCGCCGAAAACCGTGGAAAAACAACGATATCCACCGAACGTTCGAAATATGGAAGTTCAATTCGGAGCAACTCCGTTAACTGCCGTCGCAGTCGATTCCGTTTTACCGCTGAACCAAACTTTCGGGCAACACTAACAACACTCCGTGATACCCCGCTGCCACCTGGCGCCACGAGCATGACCACGTGGGCGGTTTCAATCCGCGACCCACGTCGTCTTACGCGCAAGATATCCGCGTAACGGCGTAAACGAGTTCGACGAGTCATAAATCCTCAGACACCGGCACTAGGCCGCATGGCAAGTCGTTTCAGACAGCTAGGCGTTTTCGGCCCTTATGACGCCGCCGCCGAAGAATTGCCCGGCCATTTCTCGTCGCCATGCGCGATCGAAAACCATGCTTACGCTTTCGTCTTCGAACCTTGGGTTGATATGTACGTTTCATCAGTAATTAGGTGTAATTCCGCAAATGCTGCGGATGTCGAGTTTAGCACCAGTCACACCACACTGGCGTCCGGTCCATCGTCAAGACATCGTGAAATAGACCAAAGAAACTGAAGATGTGATAGCGTCCTTCGCCTTGCCTCGACGAGCTACTCATGTCTGCGAATTTGAACAATCCCTCCCGAACCCGAGTGGGCCTCATAGGCGCCGGCAGCATCGCCCGCGGCGCACATTTACCAGGGTTTTTGGCGAATTCGGATGTTCAAGTTGTCGCTGTGGCTGATCCGGTGGAAGGCCGAGCAGCTGAACTCGCCAACGAGGCCAGTATTGAACTCGCATTTACCGATTTCAGAGAACTGCTTAATCGAGAGGACATCGATGCGGTTTCCATTGCTACACCGCCCGTGGCGCACGCCGAGACTACTATCGCAGCCCTCGAAGCAGGTAAGCATGTGTTTTGCGAAAAGCCAATGGCAATGAATTCAGTAGAAGCCATCGCAATGGAACAAGCAGCGTTGAAGGCCAACCGTGTTCTCGCAATTGATTTTCAGACACGATTTGAATGGGATACGCAAGAAGCCCGCCGACTTGTCACCACTGGCGTGCTCGGAACGCCACATTTCGCTAGAGCGTCGTATTTGCGTCGCGCTGGTGTACCAGCATGGGGGACCTTTACTTCCAAGGCAGCAAATGGGGGCGGCGCACTTATCGATATCGGCGTGCACGCGCTAGACCGAGCACTGTACGTACTCGGTCACCCTACACCGACAAGCGTCTGGGGAGCTACAGGCCAAGCGCTTGGTCAACGGGGCGAGGTAACCAACCGCTGGGGGCCCTGGAACACCGAGACATATGACGTCGATGATTACGCCTTCGCCGCCATTCGCTTCAGCGACGAAATGATCTTACTGCTTGAATGTTCGTGGATCCTACGAATGGAAAACCCGAGCATCCAACAGCTCGAAATATCTGCTGCGAACAGCGGCCTAGGACTAAACCCCTTACGTCTCTTCCACGACCGGAATGGCCGTCATAGCACCGAGGTATTTGAAGCGCCTGATCACCAGCGCCCATCGCACGAGTTATCGATCGCTGACTTTGTGAAGGCCGTTAGGGACAACACCGAACCAACTGTGCCAGCAGCGCACGGCGTGCTCATCACCAAAATCGTCGATGCAATTTACAAGTCGATGGCCGAACGCATAGAAGTCCAACTACCGCAGGGTTAACCGTTAACCACGCTCGTCCATCGGAACCAACCTGCGATCAGTGTGGCCCACATACTCCGCCCGCGGGCGAATAATTCGATTGTTCGCCTGCTGCTCCAGTACATGAGCGGTCCAACCACTCATGCGGCTCGCTGTAAAGATCGGCGTGAATAACTCTGGAGGAATCCCTAGCGACGCATAGACAGTCGCGGCATAGAAGTCAACGTTCGAATGCAAATTCTTCTCCCGAAGCATGACCGACTCCATGACCTGCGACACATCGAACCATTCAGGATGTCCGGATGAATTAGCAAGCTCCCGTGCCATTTCGCGAAGCACGGTAGCTCGAGGATCAGCGGTCTTATACACCGCATGACCGAATCCCATTATCAATTCCCGCCTAGCCAGCCTGTCGAGAACCCACGCCTCGGCTTGATCGACTGAATCGACGGTTAACAACATCTCCATCACTGCCTGATTTGCTCCACCATGCAATGGCCCACGAAGCGATCCAATCGCGCCGGTGATCGCTGAATGCATGTCAGTCATCGTAGAAGCTATCGACCGAGCGGCAAACGTACTGGCATTAAATTCATGATCAGCTTGCAGAACCAGTAGAACGTCCAAAGCTTGGGTCGCTTCTGCGCTCGGACGCTCATCAAAGAATGTCTGAAGGAATGAGGAGGCAATAGAACCTTCGGGAGGCTCTATGGGCGATCGTCCAGTCAGCAAGCGACCTACTTGCGCAACCACGTTAGGCGTCTGTGCCAACAGACGAATTGCCTTGCGTCGGCTTGCCTCTAACGAGTCGTCACCCTGATCTGGATCGAACGAACCGAGCATCGATATGGCAGTCCGCAGCGCATCCATCGGGATGGTCCCCTCCGGTAAGCCCGATAGGGCATCAAGAACCGGACCCGGCAATGCTCGGCCTTCATTGATTTGCTCGGTGAGCGTGTCGAGTTGAGCCCGGGAGGGAAGCTCGTCTTCCCATAAAAGATACGCAACCTCTTCAAAAATCGTCTGCGAAGCAAGGTCGGCGATATCGATGCCTCTATATGTCAAACGACCAGCTTCACCATCAACTGAGCTAAGTGCCGAACGACCGGCAACAACTCCGCGAAGACCACTTTCCTTTTCGGCCATCAAGACCTCTTAGATTGAAAACATATAAGAACGACGCAAATAACATTTGCCCGGACGAGCCAGATAATCGGCCGACGAGAAGAACCAATTGTAGGTCATTGGAAAAAACCGCCCATACGGCATATAACTAAGCAATCTCCGGTCGTTTCCCCAGCCAGTTAACACACCTCTCCACAGCACTCGCAAACGTGATTACTCTCCCGTCAGCAAACCGTGATCCCATCACCTGAAGGCCGACCGGAAGGCTGTCAACAGTCGTCCCAACCGGGACGCTACACGCCGGTTGCCCGGTCAAGTTCGCAGGATACATGTGCATAAACCAGCGATCCGACCATGCCTCGGGATTATCAATCTCCCCAGTCTGGGGATCAACTGGCAGGGGTGGGGCCAAGAGCGCTGGCGTCACAATTACATCGAAGTGTTCGTATAGTCCGTTGAACGAGGCCCAGACATCCCGCCGCGTGGCCTCGGCCTCAGCAATCTCTATTGCTTTTACCCCTAGTCCATGCTCGACACGTGCAATTAAGCTCGGCTCAGAAAGTCGATAAACATCCGACAGGCGCTCGACGACCAGAGAAGCCATCATGACATCAAAAAGAATCGCCCATGCATCAGTCCAGTCATCGAGAAACGGATCAATCTCGACCACCGTATAGCCATTCGCCTCTAGCGCCTCAATCGCACTCAAACATACTTGAAGCACGTCGTCGTCAACAGTAGCTGTTCCCAGTTGCGGAGCCCATGCGATACGTCCATCACTTCGAGATTCTTGAGACAACTCCGCGTAGCACACCCCCTCTGACGGCAGGGAAGCTGGATCCCTATGATCTTGCCCGGCAATAACATCCAGCATCATTGCTACATCACCGACGCTACGGCCAATTGGACCTAAGTGCGACATCGGTGAGAACCCGGCACGCAGAGGTGCATGGGGAACACGACCAAGCGTCGGCTTGTGACCTACCACGCCACAACAAGCCGAAGGGATGCGGATTGAACCTCCACCATCAGTACCGAGAGCCAAGGCAGCTTGCCCTGATGCCACCGCCGCAGCAGAACCGCTACTTGATCCGCCAGGAGTATGCGCCATTGACCATGGATTCCTAGTGGCAGGCCCGAGCGGGCTATGGCCCAATCCAATATGGCCATACTCGGGCATACACGTCATCCCAATAACGACCCCGTGAGCAGAGCGCAAACGCCCTACCGCAAGAGCATCTGAATCAGATCGCTCACCACGTCGAACTAACGACCCGACTTCACGAGGCAAGCCGTCTACCGGAACATTTTCTTTGACCGCAATCGGTACACCAGCGAGAGTCCCTAGGCTCACGCCAGTACGCCTCGCGGTGTCGAGTTCCGACGCTGCTGCCCGAGCACCTTCCGCATCTACATGTCTAAACGCTCGGAGCCTGTGGTCAGTCGCTTCAATCCGTTCTAAAGCAGCGTTCGTGACCTCGAGCGCGCTAACCTTCCCCTCTCGAACCGCTTTCGCGATCTCGGCGACCGAAGCAAACATCCATCTGTCGCTAGCCACGTCAGACGTCCACTGTTCCCCGACTAACTAACTAATGGGACCAATGAGAGGTATGGGCGTGACAGGAGTATCTGGTCTCGCTGTTGTGATAATACCGGGATTCAAAATCAAGTCGTTGGGATCAGACTCGTCGTAGTGGCCCGGCAGATGAACAGTGGCACGTATGTAGTGCACCAGTTCCCATATTTCTGTTTCAGTGGTCCGAGACCCATACTCCGGCATCGTATCCCGTCCCGTAGAAATGATGTAAAACAAGTCGCCATCAGTACGAATCTGGACATCTCGATGCGTAAAGTTCAACGGCCGAGGCATCATCAATTCCCACATCGGCCCATGGCCATCGGCCAGGAAGCCGTGGCACTTGGCACATGTAAACAAATACTGCTCACGCCCCCGCATTAAAACATCGCTACTTAACACAACTGGATTTGCACGTGCAGAAACCTCAGCCGGAATGTTCCAGTCATCTCCGGCTTGACGCAGTCCGAGCGACGGTAGCCACGTAATTAGCCAGAAAAACCCACCCAACAAAAGAGTCAGGACGACGATCGTCGTGTCCGTGACTGAAGATCCGCTTCGCTCCACTCGTAACTTCCCCTAAGAATCTATGCGTGAACAAAATCCGCGAGATGCTAGCACCGACGTTCCAGGCACAGCGTAATGAATCACACATCGCCCTTGCTTGCTACGTTCGACCGACCAAGAGCCTGGCCTAGAAACGCGCTAACACGAACATAGTAGTCAAAACGACTGTAGCTGTAGAACGATGCCACATGTCCAACGTGCTCTGGCTGCCAGATTACACGCGGTTCCTGTGCAGCGTCATGCAATTCTCGACCGGACTTCGCCGAAACCTGCCTGTCAGCACGCCCGTGAATTATGAAAACGGGGCGCGGGCTAATTCGACCAATTTCATTGACCGGGTTTACTTCGGAAACATCGATGCCCGAAAACAGACGGCCAAAAAATTTCACAGGACCGGCGAATGGAAACGCGGGAAGTCGCCACCCGAACACCGGAAGCTGCAAAAACTCGCCAAACGACTCGGATGTTGTCCGGTCAAGTCGAGCATAGGATGACTCGGCAATAACCGCCGCAATGCGTGGGTCGCGAGCCGCCGCCATAATAGCGACCGCACCCCCCATCGAATCTCCGAGCACCGCAACCCGACCAGGGTCAACCCCAGGCAAACGAACCACAAGATCTACCGCGGCTAAAAGATCTTGGACTTCATGCGCACCTAGACTGACGACACCAGCATCACTTAGGCCATGGCCTAAAAAGTCGAAGACAAACGCGTGATACCCAGCGCTTCGGACAAAAAACGCCTTTGTAAGAAGATCCTTGTGGGAGCCGGACGCACCGTGCGCCAAGATCACCGTTCCTATCGGGTCAATGACCGGACCGAACCAACCAGCCAAGGTCGCCCCGCCGCGAGTTGGAAAGTCAAATCGCACCCATCCAACATCATTGTCCAGCTGAGTCTGGATCTGAGAGTCCTGTGACGGATGTGTGATTGTCCACGCAGCGGCGGCAGAAACCAGAAGTATTGCTGCGATCCCAACACCTAGACCTCCCAAAACAAAACGTATGATCAGGGAAGGCCTAACCCTCGGGAAACGCAGAGAGGACAGGAGCTTAGAGAAGCTTCCTGACATCATCAGCTCCTACACACACCACCAACACAGCCTACGTCTCTAATGTCACACTGCACCTAACAATTACATCGACACAGGTACGCCGTGAATCTCCGAGAGATTAGTCAAACCGAAATAGAACATCGTGAATTAAGCCCCGATGAGCGAGACATGCTTGATGCGGTGATGACTCAGTCGGTTTCTCTCAACAGTACTGAACAAGTGGTTGTGATCACAGATCCTCCCATGCAACAGATCGGAGAACTTTTCGCCAGAGGCGCCCTATGCAAAACCCAAGATGTCCGTCTCCTCATAATGCCCGTAACTGTAGAGCATGGAAGCGAGCCCCCAGCCGACGTGTCTTTGGCACTTGCTCAAGCCGATGTCGGGTTCCTAGCCACGACCAAATCCATGAGCCATACGAGAGCCCGTGACGATGCGAGCACGACAGGAACAAGAATCGTAAGCATGCCTTCAATCACATACGAGATCGCTATGCGCACGCTCCGTGTCGACTACCAGGAAATCGATCGCAGATGTCATGCGATTGCCGAAATCCTCACCCGGGCATCAACCGCACACGTAACTGCTCCGGCCGGCACAAATCTTCTGCTGGACATTGCAGGGCGATCTGGAAGACCGTCCTCGGGGGTTTTCACTGCCCCGGGTGCTTTCGGCAACCTTCCAGGCGGCGAATCCTATGTCGCACCTGTCGAAGGTAAAGCCAACGGTACGCTGGTAATTGATGCAAGTTCGATGGATCCTGGAGCGGAAGCTCAAAAACCAGACGAACCCACGATCATTGAAGTACGAGACGGTTTGGCACAGACAATTGAGGGCACCGGCGCGCAAGCCTTACAGGGCATCTTTAGCGAAGTAGGAATCGGGGCCAGAAACATTGCGGAACTCGGAATCGGCACAAACCCAGAAACGCGGCTAAGCGGAAACATCCTCGAGAGCGAAAAGGTCGCCGGAACCGCCCATGTAGCTCTCGGCAACAGCCTCCACATCGGAGGAACAGTGGATGTCCCCTTTCACCTGGACGGGGTGATCTCACATCCGACAGTGATTGCTGATGGAACAGTGGTTATAGAAGACGGACGTTTAGCCGTGTGAAACAAGCTTCATGGTTGGTTGCACGAAATGTAGCTGCCACGGTCGCGCTGGTCGTGATCACCTGCGCTACCGCATGCAGACCCCTCTCGACATCAACAGTCATCACCGTACCCCCATCGCCAACGCCGATACCGATGCCGACATGGACACCTATTCCGATAGCTACCGCCACCCCGATTAAGGCCATTCCCATAAGCCCGTCGCCAAACCCGATCCCAACCAATGCCCCTGTTACTGAAACCCGATCAGAGACGCCCTCAGGCGTCCCCACAAAGAATCTATCGACCACACCAGAAACTTCGTCTCTTCCCACCGAAGATTTGTTCCGATACAGCAAGCTTGAGCTGCTCGCACGCCTGCCAGATCTAACATCGCTGGCTGAAAACCTCGGCATGCCCGTTTCTCGAGGACAAGATGGTGACCACACATCCCTTGACTTTGGTCTCGAGGATCTGTTTCTTGACCCCATCGTCATCCGAAAACCAGAACCGTTTCTTCTGGGCCTCGCGTTTGTGGGCCAAGCAACATCAAGCCGACAACAACTGTTAGCTAACGACTTGATCGAAAGGCCAGACGAATATCTTCAGACAATTGCTGGTGGCCTCGTTAAGGGATTCCAGAAAAGCACGCAGTCAGCAGATATTTTAGAACTAATCACAATTGAGGCCCCGGTCAACGAATTTCAAACGGCCGCAGCCAGAGCCCGAGTTTCTAGCGGCGCAGACGTCTACGTCGCGAGTTTACTGGTTGCTGAACACGAAAAAGTACTTGCCCTAATACTGCAAATCGCACGTGTCGAAAAAGTCGACGATCTTCTAGATGCCGTGGATCTTGCCCGATCAATACTTCTCACTGAAGTTCCTCGTGGCTGACCCTCTAACTTGAATGAGGATCAAACTGAGCGGCAGCCTCTCCCTCTACGGAAAGCCAGAAGACGGCGCTTCAAACTCAAGCGTCAGCAGCTTGGTTTCTCGCACTTCCAGACGTCCAACCTGTACAAACTGGATTTGGCGTGAGCCCACATCAAACTCAAAAACATCGAAATGGATCGCGATGGGAAACGGCCCAAACGTCCCGTCGGGTTCAGGCAAGACAACCGCAATCTGCGTATCGTCAATCATCACACGGATCCAACAGTCTTCCGGCGGATGCTTGGCGTCATGCGATTCCGAGCAAGGATTCCACCCGTTAGAGCCGGAAACCCATATATTTTGTCGGCCACTCGCCGTCACCTTTGTGGTCCCGAGTTCCATATCAACCGTCGCACGAACTTTATCGGACTCATCAGACGCATCAAGTTTTGGCACACCCTCATCCGCGCAGGCCAACAGCACAAGAGCAAACACAACAGCCGTACCCATCCCGAACCAAAAACGGAACGCTCGGAGGGTGGATAGTCGAAATAATTTCGTCGTCATGTTCAATAACCAATGTACCGTGTCGCAGAACGGAAAACCCGATGTAGGCTTCCCCCATGGTCCCAATAATGCCTGGTGATAAGCCACAACTTCTTGCGGTCGACGATGATCCAGCAATTCTTGATCTACTGCGACGGGGACTCGCTATCGAGGGCTTCAACGTACGTGTTGCGGCTAACGGAAAAACCGCGCTTAGAACACTGGCCAACTCCAAAATCGACGTCGTTGTTCTAGACATTATGATGCCGGACCTTGACGGCTTCGATGTTGTGAAACTGATTCGATCTACAAGCGATGTGCCAGTTTTGTTTCTAAGCGCCCGCAAGCAAGTTCGTGATCGAATCAGCGGCTTGGACGCAGGCGGCGATGACTACCTTCCAAAGCCATTCGTCTTCGCGGAACTCGTCGCACGCCTTCGCGCCTTGCTTCGCCGACCGGGAAAACCAAGTGCGAACCTTCTGACCTTTGCTGATGTTGCTGTGGACACTGAAGCACGCCACGTCACTCGCAGAAGTAACGTTCTGGACTTGACGGCCAAAGAATTTGATCTGCTGGTGACCTTCCTCAACCACCCAAACCGCGTACTTTCCCGTGAGCATCTGTTGGAAGCCGTATGGAGCTTCGGGTTTTCAGCGTCATCGAACGTAGTAGACGTATATGTCGGCTATTTACGTCGGAAGATCGAAGATAACTCCGGCTCACGCCTCATATGGACCGTCCGAGGGATCGGATACGTCTTGCGAGAAGAACCAGCATGAGCATCCGGCTAAAACTGGGAATCCTATATCTGGTTTTCTTCCTCGTAACCATCATTGGCTTTGGCGGCGGCCTCATGAAGCTTCTTGTTGATCATGTTGAAACTGAGATCGGTCGCACGCTTCAGTCCCGTAGTAGCGCAATTGTTCGCATAGCAGAGGCAGTGATGACGACTGAAACGACCGCTAAAGACGTTGGAAATCTTCTCCACCCTCAAACCGCAGATCTAAGAGAAAGCGACGTGTACCTGCAAGTCCTTGATCCAACAGGCAGTTGGGTGGCTTCCTCGATCAATTTGCACGGCCATCGACTACCAGTAACCAGCGACGCACTGAAGGCAAAACGTTCTCAACAGAATGTATCGGAAATGCTTCCCATCGAGGGTCGTTACCGGCTTCGAATTCTTACGGTGCCGATCGTGCACGAAGGTCGGCTTGTCGCCCTATTGCAAGCCGCCCGATCTATGTACGTCGGCGATAACACGCTTGAGCAATTCGGGAGATTACTAATTGCTGGCTCGATTGGCGTAGCAATTATCGGCGGACTCAGCGCCTTGTACCTCACAAGAAAAGCAATGGACCCTGTAGCCGAAATCACTAGAACCGCCGAAGCGATTTACCGGCAAAGCGACCTTGGTCGTCGGATAAACGCCGGCCGCGGATCGGACGAGATAAGCACCCTCGGCCGGACCTTCAATCGAATGCTCGATCACATCGAAGAGGCCGTTGACAACCAACAGCGATTTATCGGCGACGCTTCTCACGAACTTCAAACACCCTTGACAGTAATCCGGGGCAATGCTGAATTGCTCACAGGGAATCCCCAAAGTACAAAAGAAGCGGCACCAGCGATCATCCGTGAAGCTGACCGTATGCAACGGATTGTCGACGATCTGCTCGCGGTCACCGAACTGGATATACGTGGAGAACTGCATGTTGAGTCAATCGACATGCACTCTCTCGTCAAACGGATCATTCATGACATGCAGCCATTGACTGGCCATCGCTCCATCACGCTTCACGATCCAAATCATTCTTCGACGTTCGGCGACGAAGAAAAAATCGAACTCGCGATTCGAAATCTCCTGCGGAACGCCATCACGGCTACATCCGAAAAAGGAATTATTGAGGTGCACCTCGAGATTGATAATCAGGAGATATCCATAAAAGTCCGGGATGATGGCCATGGAATACCGCTTGACCACCTCGCCCACGTCTTTGACCGTTTTTACAGAATCGACCGAGCACGATCTCGCAAGGTCGGTGGCACCGGACTAGGCCTAACCATTGTGCGGGGCGTCGCCGAGTCGCACGGCGGGAACGTGACTGCCGGAAATTCAACGTTGGGCGGAGCCGAATTTGAAATAAGGCTTCCGTTAAAACCTGAGCCTCGCTCATGACCACCCCCGTGCTTTTCTGATCACAACAATCTCAGTGCAGGTGTAGGCCGGTCAGGTTTTCTTAACGTCTTCTCATGTGAGCTAGGTACCGTCTCAACAAGCTATTAAGGCTGATCTTATTTAGGGGACGACTCCACCATGGCTACTACGACCACCACGGCCAAGCCCGATTTGGTCGAAACCCTTCGTGCGAAAGGCGCACGCTCGGCCATGTACCGAGATCATGAAATCGTAATGGATCCCTCGATAGACGAGGCTCGAATTGGGATTATTTGCCACGGGTCTGTCATTGTCTGGCGGGTTAGTCCCAATGGCCGCCGAGTCGCAACAGCACCATTAGCTAAAGGCGATTGGTTCGAGAATGTTTTTCCGGCATCCGTTAGCGACCGGACAGTGATTGAGGCTGATGGCCCTGCCACCGTCGCTTGGTTCAGCATTCCTAGCTTTCGCCGACTAACTAATCGAAATCCAGGTTTCTTACTCGACCTTCTACATCGCCAAGTACAAAGAATCTCTAGAATTGAACAGCGCACAAGCCAAATTGCCCTCGAAAACGTGGAGGCGTCGGTAGCACTCGCAATCCTTCAGATGGCGGAGGGACAAGGCGAAACAGACCTCCGGGTCACCCACGAAGAATTGGCACAACGGCTAGGAACTGTCCGGGAAAGCGTAAGCCTTGCTGTAACCAAGCTTCGCAATGCTGGAGTGCTGGCACCCTCAGACCATCGGAAGCGATTGATATCCATCCTTAACGTGGCAAAGCTACGACGAGTCGTCTGGGCACAAACCACCGCAGCTTAAAAAGCGTGCATGTCGTGGGGCCGTTCATAGACCAAAATCCTTCCCATAACCGCAGGTTGCGCTAGGCTCCCGCCCACGCCATTTGCCAACAAACGGTCATTTATGAACGAGGCCTCCTTCCGATCGCTGTTACTGGAACTACGTTGTGCAGAAACCGGAGCATCTCACGACCCTAAGCAGATACAAACGGTGAGCCACGGGGCTGAGGCCACACTGCTGCCACAGTACGACTTGGATGCAGTACGTGATGTAGTCACCCCTGAAGTAATTGCTCAACGCCCCGCAAATCTCTGGAAATTCCGCGAACTACTGCCGCTCGACAACCCGCTCAACGCTCCGGACCTCGGTGCTGGGGCAACGCCGATGATTCCGATGTGTCAGCTTGCAGCGCGCCTCGGTCTTAAAAACCTGTGGCTTAAGGACGAAGGAACTAATCCAACTGGAACCTTTAAAGCTCGAGGCGCGGCCGTAGGCGTAGCCCGCGCGCACGAGCTGGGAGTTCGGGAAATTGCAATTCCGACCGCCGGTAACGCTGGAAGCGCATGGGCAGCCTACTGCGCAGCATGGGGAATTACTCTGCATGTCGTAATGCCGGTAAAAACGCCAGAGCCCATCAAGGCCGAGTGCATCGCCTATGGCGCTGACGTTACAGAGGTTCGAGGGGTCATCAGTGATGCGGGACGCATCGTTGCTGAGCGAAGCACCGAAGCCGGCTGGTTTGATGCCTCAACAATGAAAGAGCCATATCGCGTAGAAGGAAAAAAAACGATGGGCTTGGAAATCGCTGAAGCCTTTGACTGGGATCCTCCTGACGTAGTGCTATACCCCACCGGCGGCGGCGTGGGGCTAATCGGCGTATGGAAAGCGATGCAAGAACTGTCTGAGCTTGGCTGGCTGCGAGGCTCACCCCCACGCTTAATCGCCGTTCAGGCTTCTGGATGCCAACCGATTGTTGACGCTTTCCAAGCTGGTGCCGAGAGCGCTGTCCGTCCCGAAGATCCCCGAACAACAGCCAACGGCCTACTCGTACCTCTACCCTTCGCACATAGGCTCGTTCTACGAATCCTTAAAGATACGCATGGCACAGCAGTAGCCGTTGATGACAATGAGCTAGTTACCGGAATGCGTGAGTTAGCCGCGCAGGAAGGTGTTCTCGCTGCACCAGAAGGCGCAGCGTTAATCCCTGCGCTCTCCCATCTGCTGGATCGCGGTGACATCGATCGAGATGAGCGAATTGTTCTTTTGAACACAGGGAACGCCCTCAAATACACACATCTCGTTAATCGACCCGACGTTCCACCAATTGATCCCCTACCAGCATGAATCACAGTACGAGACTACCGGTAACCCTAGTAACC
Organism: uncultured Chloroflexota bacterium; assembly: GCA_964522375.1. Taxonomy (GTDB): domain Bacteria; phylum Chloroflexota; class UBA11872; order UBA11872; family UBA11872; genus UBA11872. The sequence goes on along the minus strand of CAZFVB010000011.1, from coordinate 25,701 downwards.
GAGACCATTGACTCCACCGGACTAGCAGCACTCGAGAGTTTTTCGAGAGTCAGTTATCCGACGCAGGCTGATGAGGCATCGATCCTTCAGGAAGTAGAGCCGGCGAACGCCATCATTGTTCGCGTTGCCCCAATCACAGCCAACGTGATCAGCGCAGCTTCGAATCTACGAATCATCCAGAAGCACGGCGTCGGAGTTGACAGCATCGATGTCGAGCATGCGACAAGCTTGGGTATTCCGGTCTGCATCACAGCCGAAGCAAATGCGTCTTCGGTTTCGGAGTTCGCAGTCGCAAGCACGCTGGCAATCTTGAAGAAGCTACGTGAACAAGAAAAGATTGTTCGCAAAGGCGGTTGGCGGGATATCACCATAGAAGGGGTCCATGAAATCGCCGACCGTACGGTTGGAATCATCGGCGGAGGCCGAGTGGGATTAAGAGTCCTCCGAGCTTTCGTCCACGGGTTAGGTACGCGTGGCTTGATCTACGATCCTTTTGTCCCTGAACAAGTAGTTCGACAGGCCGGAGGCGAGCCTTCGCCTAGCCTCGAAGATTTGCTAAGACAATCTGATGTCGTCACCCTCCACACACCCCTTACCCCAGAGACATACCATCTTATAGATGCCGAACGGTTAGATCTGATGCGTCCAAACGCAATACTCGTCAACACGTGCCGAGGAGCAGTCGTCGATGAGTCCGCATTGGCTAAAGCGCTTGCACAGAATGTTATCGCCGGCGCAGCAATCGACGTCTTTGAGCACGAACCACCTGTGCATAGCCCGTTACTCTCCGCGCCTAACGTACTGCTCTCTCCACACGTAGCAGGCATAACTGCTGAGTCTGCTAAGCGCACCGCCCTGCACGCTGTTGAGGAAATAGCAAGGGTATTAGCCGGCGATGCTCCATTCTGGTGTATAAACCCCGACGTCCTCGAGACCCCTCGTTGACCCCTGGAACAAATGGAGGCCCCTAATAGCTCCGCCGACACCTGAACGTCGCACTCGATGTGCTCAGGTCGCTGCCGCACGTCAAAGAGGGCTTGTCGTTGTTCTGGAAGACATTCACGACCCACACAATGCTGAGGCAGCTTTGCGAAACTGCGATGCCTTTGGTGTACAGAACGTGCACTTCGTATTTCGCGATGAATCGCCGTTTAATCCTCGTCGTGTCGGAAAATCGAGTTCGTCTTCTGCCAACAAGTGGCTCGATTTCACAGTCCACCACTCGACCATCGCTTGCATAGATTCCCTCAGATCAACCAAGCACGTCTTGGCTGCGACGGTTTCAGAACCAGGCGCAATAGCTGTTGCCGACGCCGAACTCGGTCACACTAATCTGGCCATCTGGTTTGGCAATGAAAATCGCGGATTGTCATCTGAAGCCATAGATGCCGCGGATTTCCTCATCACTGTGCCCCTCATAGGGATGGTTCAAAGCATCAACGTGTCAGCCGCAGTATCAATTATCCTCTACCAAACCACGCAGCATCGACAGGGGGCTGACTACTTGTTGGACCCACAAGCACAAGACACGTTGGCCACTAATTTTTTGAAGCGTTAACGAACAGTTCGCTACACCCCACTAATAACCATTTATCCTTGACCCACGTTAATTCCATCGGAGGGCAAACATGACAGGCGATGTCTTTTACCAGGAAACAAAGTCATTGGATTCGCCACGAGGATCAATCGTGCCTAACGGTGCCCGTACCGAAGAGGTGAACGGCGAAAGCGTCCTGACTATACCGGCCGAAACCACCCATGTTGAGACACCCATCATCTTTCCAGACTTCCGAATCATTGTGGAAGGATCAGAACTCCACGTCGCTGGTGACGGTATCGAGGATGCCGCGATCTACGGCCGCACCTTGGAAGCTCGGCAAGCCGTGATTTCCGCCGAAAAAGAGATCGAGGTGACAGGTGAGATTCAGGCGACAGGTATAACAGGAAAAACAGTGCGCGCAGAAAAAATCAGTGCAGGCCATATAGAAGCCGTGTTGAACGTGCGTGCCACCGAATCCGTGATCGCTCGCTCAATAACCATCACGGACGGCGGGGTTCGAGCTCCCCTGCTAATCACTACCTCGCTCAAAGGCAAAGATTTTTCCGAGTCATCAAAAAGTTGGGCATCCGGCGTCGCCGAGGGGGACGTACCCTCCTGGCTGCACGACAATGACTGAGTCGATCCTTTCATGGATTCAGGATCGATGTACTCAGCTTTCGCTCGGATTTATGACGCGTGGCAACGAATTTATGGCACTGAATACGCCATTCTTGTCGCGCCTAGAGTAAACCAGCGTTTAAGCCATCATGTTGGCCGACCTCGTCGACTCTTAGATCTTGGCTGTGGTACCGGTACTCATGCACTACTACAGTGCCACGGTGGAACCGAAGTCATTGGGCTAGACATTTCGACGGCCATGGTCAAGCAAGCCCGAAACCGCGCGAAGTGCGAGGGGAAACCAGTTCAATTCGTAATTGGGGATATGCGGTCCCTCGATATTGAGCAGTCCGTCGACGCCGTAACGTGTCTTTACGCAAGTCTGAATCATTTACTCGATCCCAATGACCTTTCACAGGTCTTCCGCAAAGTGGCACAACACTTGCAGCCTGGCGGCGTGTTCATTTTTGATCTCAATTCGAGGGTTGCCTTCGAAACATTGTGGAGAACTCCAATCAGAGAACGCGGGCGCGACTTCATTCTGCATCGAAGGTTTGAAGTATCTGGTGCCGTTACCACCATGCACCTGGACATTGAACTTGCTGGTTCCGAACACACTCATGAAACTCTGGTCGCCCGCTGGTTCGAAACCGAAAACGTTTGTTCTGACCTAGCGGCGGCAGGGCTGAATGTCGAGAGTGTTAGTCACTTCAATCCATTTCCGGGTGTTCCCGGTGACAGACTCAAAGAATTGTGGACGGTAACCCGTCCTAGCCTCTAGCTACCCGGAGATCGACCCTACGTAATCTGTCGGATCAAAAATCCCCGCTTGGATAAATCCACCACGACGCTCCCCACATTTTCCACAGACGCCACAATGCTTACCCTGGACAGGACTGGCGCAAGACAAGGAAAGTTCCAGAGGAAATGCACCGCCAGCCCGTATGACATCGGCCTTGTGCATCCCCTGCAACGGCCTCAGCACATGAAATGCCGTGTTCATAGCTAAACCGGCCGTATGCTCAAGGCTATCGAAAAAATCTTCTGTTGCGTCGGGAAACGGATTACTGCCGAGAATGCCGATAGCAAGAAATTTTATGGCGTGCGTTCCTCCATAGATCGCAGCTGCGCTTAGCAAAGCAAGATTTCGCCCTGGCAAGTACCACGCATCATCTGGTTCATTCGCATCAGGCACGTCTAGACCACCGGTGCTCCAATGGGTCCCGTAAAACGCTCCCACGCCCAGATGCACCTCAACCATCGGTTGAACCGCATCTTCGGCGAGTGCGTCAAAAAAGTAATTCAAGGCTCTTACTTCGGCGTTTTCCCAGCGTAATCCCGCTCGCACGTATATCGGTGTGATTTCAGAGTACTCGCGGGCCAATAAACCAACCATTACGCAACTATCGAGACCACTAACCAATGCGGCAACTCGCATTTCGTCCGACGGACATTCACTCATGCAACAAACCTTACAGTGCAAAACGTCATAATCCGAGACACTGAGCGTGTAATGCTCGAGGTCAAGAACGCATGGTTCTGACTATGTACACACAATGGAACCAACTTATATGAAGATAGATGGAGCAACTGTCGTCGTAACTGGCGGCGCCCGTCGCATAGGTAGACACATCTCGTTGGGCCTTGCCCAGAGGGGTGCCAATGTTGTCATCAACTATCAATCTTCAGAAGCTGAGGCACATGAGGTCGTTGAAGCCTGTGTGAATATGGGCACATGTGCTCAGGCCGTACAGGCCGATATTTCTTCAAAGATTGGTGTTGAAACGGTCAGAGATGCCGCTATCTCCAAATTTGGCGGGGTGGATATTTTGATCAACAACGCGTCAATCTATCCAAGCACCCCCTTAGACGACCTAACTGAAGACGATTTTGATCGCAATATTGCAGTAAATCTGAAAGGTCCATATTTGGGTTGCTGGCTGTTCGGTCTTCACATGCGCGAGCAAGGTCATGGCAAGATCGTGAACATCGCAGATTGGGCTGTAAATCGCCCCTACACGAATTACGCTCCATATTTCGTAGCCAAGGGCGGTATCGTGACGCTAACAAAGGTTTTCGCAAAAGAACTCGCACCTACCGTTATGGTTAACGCCATCGCCCCTGGACCAATTCTTATGCCCGATGACTTCAGCGCCTCCACCGTGGCGGCAGTTGCTCAAGCAACTCCCCTTCGCCGTATTGGCGACCCCGAAGACCTTTTACAGGCTACGCTTTATCTTGTGGAAGGAACCGACTTCGTGACTGGAGCCGTAATTCCGGTAGACGGTGGGCGAACCATTTCGTAATAGGAGCAACCGCCAGGATGTACGAAATTGTCAAACATATCGAGTTCTGTTTCGGCCACCGTCTGATTGATTATGACGGCAAGTGCAACCAGCCCCACGGCCACAACGGACGAGTGGAAATTCGATTGGCCCGTAACAAACTAAACGGACAAGGAATGGTGGCTGACTTCCGGGACATTCGACGTTCAATGCAAGCGTGGATCGACGAACACCTCGACCACCGAATGATCTTGCAACGAGGTGATCCGCTCATCGAGGCTATTGAAAGCCTTGGGCAACATGTCTACGTCATCGAGAAAAATCCTACAACGGAGAATCTCGCCCAGTTGCTGTATGAGCAAACCGAGTTGCAAGGATTTCCAGTTGTATCTGTGACCCTCTGGGAAACCTCGGACTCATATGCCACCTTCACCCCAAAACGTTTGCCTGAAGCGACCAAGAACGACATTGGGAACGAGACAGCCGCACCATAGAAAAATGTGATTGCCACGTGCGCCTTCACCTTCCAACATGATCGGGTGCTAAGTGTGATCCGCTTCGCCTCAATGGCAGCTGATTATCTGCGTCTTGTTTCAATCATGCGTTACGGCGCGCTTGTGGCACTTGGCACGGCGGCATTAGCCGGGTGTAGTGCCGTCACAGACAACCCCAGCAATCAAAATCCTTCGGTCACGCTCGTAACACCCACCATCACGATGGCAACACCATCAGTCACCACTAAGCTACCGCCGTCGAACAAGTCAACTGAACCCCCAATGCCAACAAAATTAAGCGCTGATTTTGGAGATGCCCCAGACGGAAACCCGGCCGGTTATGCAAACACCCGCATAATCGGTCGCTTCCCCACACGGCTTAAAACCCGCAGCAGCAACAAACCTGGCGCTCACATATACACGCCCGGGGCTGATCGCCTAGGCCCTAGCGTTACGACCGAACCAAGTGCTGATGACTCTGCCAATCCTGACACCGCGCCTAATCTGGTGAATTCAGATTCCGCAGATAATGGAGTGCGCGGCCTGACGCTAACACTGGATGGGATCCCCGCTAGCGCGGTTATTGATCTAACTGTGTCCCTAGATCCGTCAGCGCCAGTCGGCGACCGATTTGTCAACATTCTGATCGATATGAATCTGGATGGGCGCTGGGGACCGTCAGCTGGAGTTGCACCTGAGTGGGCTATACGAAACTTTCCCGTCAAAGTTGACCCTGGCGCAACAAAACAGATCCAAACAGACAAGTTTCCGATCGGAAGCGCTACTCAACTGCCTGATGGAGCATGGATGCGGGTTTTGCTAACAAGATCAAGAATCGAGGGTAACCAGTGGGATGGAGGTGGGAGATGGCCCTTCGGCGAAGTCGAAGATTATCGAATCGTACTTCCTAGATTGAGTGGTAACACAGATTCTCAAGAGCCGATGCCTCTTGTTGCGACGATATGCCCGTCTGTCATCACTGTGCCATCAGATGTACTTGTAGCCCGAGCCACATGTGGGCTCATTAATCTAGGCGGCGACGGTTTAAGCAGACTTAGTCTGATCCGTGCTTCAGGAAAAATGCGGATAACACCTGAGCGAACCGAGAATATTCTTTTGCGTGGCGGATCTACCCGGGAAATCCCTCTAGCCATTGTGAGTCATCAACGCGCTACCGAATGGAGATATCGAAGCGGGCAGCGAATACCCTCCAAGATCACCAAGGGAACAGTTGTAATTGGATTACAGCCGGTTGACCACGTTCTTACCGTCACCCCTGCCGCCGCAGATCAACCTATGTTCCGTGGTGATGCCAGCAACGATTATTTCTCCATTTCCGAAGCACACGTCGTCAAAGGTTTTCCATTCGGAGATATACGACGCATCGCAAGCGGAAACGCCACGCTTACAACAACCCACTTAGAAGCCCTTCGTTCATCGTCGTTTGCCGTTGTTCCAACCAACCCCATTGATCGGAGCGAGAGATATGCCGCATTCCTCGTTGATCTCGATGACCCAATCCCTCTCGACAATCAACAACTCGGTATTCAAATTTCGGTTGCGATTCAAGCCAACAGTGATCCGACCGACAACTGGACAGCGAGGGTCGCTGAGTTCGATATTTTCCAGAACACGGACACTTGGTTCGAAATTCACTACCGTCCCAATACGAACCCTTCGTGGCGTCTACAAAAACGTACGTCAGCCACCCCTCTTACGGTAATGCCGACCGGCGCTTTGGCATTTATCAGTAAAAACCACGTGCTACTACTAGTCCCAGCAATCGAAATCAAACGACCCATTACAGATCTTCAATATCGTGCTACAACTTTTATACATGAATCGGGTGATCCCCTCGGAAACACAGGGCCCTCTATGACCGATGTTTCTCCAGAACTCGATCAGTCTTTGGCGACCTTTGCTACAGCACCTCCTGCCGCCGGATAACTCTGGTCTTGGTTTAGCAGTTACTTAATTGAGGGTAGGTAACCTTCAATTAGGAACTGACCGGACCATAAGAACCAACTTGCATACTTGGTAAAGGGTTCGTAGCTTCAATTGCGATACTAGGAGTTCCACAAAAACTATGAGCGACCGATCTCGTGATCGCCAATCAAAACCTGCAGCTGAACCCCTCGATGTCACCCCCAGACCACCTGCACTACGTGACCCCAGATTGCCGCCGGACCAAACACTGACCGATAAATGGCCGGTGCTGCATTACATGGAACCTCGCCCCTACGACATGTCCAAATGGGATTTCTGGATCAGCGGCCTTGTCGAACACGAAATGCGATGGTCATGGGACGAATTTGTCTCGCTCCCACAAGTCAGCCTGACTTCAGACATTCACTGTGTCACACACTGGAGCCGCTACGATAATCAGTGGGAAGGCATTCATGTCAGGGAACTTTTGTCACGAGTGAAGCCTCTGCCCGATGCCAAATTCGTGATGGTTCATGCAGATCCCGACTACACCACGAATGTCGCGATTGAAGAGCTTGATCAAGATGACGTGATGTTTGCACTCAAGCACGATGGTGCCCCGCTCGCTTGGGAGCACGGAGGACCTTTACGCTTGGTACTTCCGAGCCTCTACTTCTGGAAAAGCGCAAAGTGGGTTCGCGGCCTCGAATTCATGAGTCACGAAGAACCAGGGTTTTGGGAACGTGGTGGCTATCATGTCCGAGGCGATCCATGGCTTAGCGAACGATTCGGCGGCGAGGTACGAACAACCATGCAAAAAGCGCGTTCACGAGCTCTGCACCACAATCGTCGCATCCAAGATTAGCCTCGTCGCTAGAGCCCGTTCTTTTACGTCATGACATACTCGCGCTCGTCGCAATCGGTTTGTAGCCGTACGCTTATGTCACAAATTGTTTTCCCGCTGCAGCATGCCTGAACACAAAACCTACGCTGACCTTGTCTTCAACAAGGGTCTTGATGACGTGGACCCGTTAATTGCTGATCTAATCGAGCAAGAGCAACAGCGCCAATTCAGCAAGCTGATCCTTATTCCTTCAGAAAGTATTACGCCGGCTCCCGTCCGAATGGCGTTGGGCTCCCCATTAACCAGCCTGTACGCGGAAGGGTATCCCGCCGGCCCAATGACCAGAGATACCCCAGAGCGACTAGCTGATGTTGACTGGCAACTTGCACGTTTTCGGCGCTATGGCGATCGTCGCTACTACCGTGGCAACGAATTCACCAATTTACTGGAGTCCTTAGCCCAGAGACGCTGTGCTTCATTATTCGCTAATGACAAGATCCATGCTGACGGCCTGAGGGTAAATGTTCAGGCCCTATCCGGAGCCGCTGCGAACAATGCCGTATATGAAGCATTGCTCGAACCAGACGACACAATTCTGGGCCTCTCGCTCGCACATGGTGGTCATTTAAGTCATGGTGCGGTCGTCAACAGATCCGGCCGTAGATTTCGTACCGCTAGCTACACGATTCCTGATGTTACCGCTCAGCTTGATTACACCAATATTCTGGAAGTCGCACGGCGAGAACAACCACGAATAATTGTGGCCGGGTACACATCCTATCCATGGGCTCCAGATTGGAATCGCTTCCGGGAAATCGCTGACGAAGTAAATGCGTATTTGCTTGCTGACATTTCTCACCCGGCTGGATTGGTTGCTGCTGGAGAATACCCATCGCCAGTTGGAATCGCCGACATTGTGACGTTCACGACGCACAAAACTCTTTTTGGTCCACGGGCAGCAGCCATCCTCTCGCACAAACCTTCCGTTATGCGTCGAGTGGATCGATCCGTATTCCCCGGCGAACAAGGTGGACCTCACCTGAACAAAATAGGAGCAATGGCTGTAGCATTCGAAATTGCCTCCACTGACACATTTCGAGCTACCCAACGCCAAATAGTTGCTAACGCGGCTACGCTGGCTGAAGCGCTGGAAAATAACAATGTGGGTCTGGCCTATGGAGGCACCGACACACACCTCCTTGTGATTGACCTGAAGAAGTCTGGAGCTACAGGCGATCTTCGTGGAGAGCCTGCAGTTCGCATGCTTGATGCCATAGGGATAGTGGCGAATCGAAATTCTCTGCCTGGTGACATCGGGTTTTCCGCTCCGACTGGTGTCCGCATAGGTACGCCTTGGCTCACCCAACGAGGCTTTGGACCTACCGAGATGAAGGAGCTGGCCAACATCCTGGCTCAGTCATTTCAATCCATGACCGGGGTGACCTTCCCGGGCCGACGCAGCGACCGTTTTCGTGGTCGTGTTCACTTCCCATCATTTCGAAAACTTCAGAAAGACGTATTAGCCCTTGCCAAACAGGGATATGCCGAGCACATCTCTACGTCGTCGGACCAAAAACCTGGCGCTGTTATTGAACTTCGTGGACGACGGGTCTTAGCGTTCGCTGACGAAATATCTGACCAACAAGTTCGCGATATACAGCCCGGCGATGTCAGACATGTCGGAATCTCAGAACCCGATGGCACCGTACGTTCCGCTCTTTTAGTCCGGCCAACAGACAACTACCTTCCGCGGGATCGCCGTCTTTACGTGGTATTGGATCCCGCGGCCTCAGAAAATATGGCGGAATGGTTCCGCTCAATATCCGACGGCTACGCATTACTTGACGTTGATGAACCCAGCCGAAAAATTGTTGGACCAGTGGTCGTAACAGAGGCCATTAACAGCGTTAGACCGGTATACGCTGTAATCCTTGCTGCGTCTGATGCAGATCTCCTTGGAAAGAATTCTGGAACAACCAGCGTTCAACCAGGTGACAGTTCCGCGCGCCTGGTTCGCGATGGACCTGCCGCCGCGCTGCTTTACGATCAAGACGATGCGGTAGCTGTGACAACGATGTTGGAAAACCGCTCAATTACATGTGGAAGCCTTCCCGAGCCTCCAGATCCAGACCTGAATCAACCATTCTTCCTAGGCCGTACACAACGACTGCCGTCGAATCGTCCTGACGAGCAGCCCGGATTCGAATGGACTGAAGAACCAACGAGACCGCTAAAGCACACACCGTTGGAGTCGATCCATCGTGATCAACTCAATGCCCGAATGGTTCCTTTTGCTGGTTGGAACATGCCCGTTTACTACCGTGGAATCGCCGAGGAGCATGCAGCCGTACGGAAAACCGCAGGCTTATTCGATGTCGGACACATGGGAGTGTTTTCAATTGAAGGCGCTAAGGCGTCTGAGTTCCTTGACTTGGTCACAACAGCCAACGCTTCACGGTTGGGAGTTGGCCGCTCTGCATACACCTACCTTTTGGACACAACCGGCCACACACTTGACGACCTTATTATCTATCGACTTCAAACTGAGCGTTATCTGGTCGTTGTGAACGCTTCAAACACAGAAAAGGATTGGGCTTGGCTTACGGGGGTAAACGAGCAGCGTTACTCAATAGAGCCAAACGATCCTTGGGCAAAGTCTACTGCTGTCGTTACCTTGCGCAATCTCAAAGATGATGCTGAGATCGATCGTCGTCGCTTAGATCTCGCTCTGCAGGGCCCTGTATCACGCAAAGTCCTCCAACGGTTAGCACACGACGAGGAAACAAAGCGGATCATTCGACGAATGCGCTCCTTCGATGTGAGAACCGTGAATTTAGATGGGACTGATTTAGAGATCGCCAGAACTGGGTATACAGGAGAGAAAGTCGGATACGAAATTTTCGTGCATCCCGAAGCTGCAGCCGACCTCTGGACCAAGATCCTCCAAGTAGGTGACGACCTTGGAGTCAAACCTGCAGGTCTGGGAGCGCGTGATTCCACGCGAACCGAAGCCGGACTCCCTCTCTATGGGCATGAACTGGCAGGACCACTTGATTTATCACCAGGGGATGCAGGTTTTGGATCTTTCGTAAAAATGTACAAACCATTCTTCATTGGACGATCCAGGTTCCATGGCCGTGAGAAATCCCGAAAATCACGGGTTGTTCGCTTCAGAATTACGGATGATCGGGCTCCAATAGCCCGTCAGGGTGACCCGGTCGTCGATCAAAGAGGTACGTGGATAGGAACAGTTACCAGTTCAGCTCTCGACATCCATGAAAACCAAATCGGTATGGCACACATCTCGCTTCGAGCCAGCGAGGAATCGTCTGCCCTGTACATCTACGCGGGAGTCTCCGCCCGACGAACTACCGTTCCCATCGCCCCCCAAGACCTTCAGGAAGGAACACGTATTCCGGTTCCTTCAAACGCAACGGTTGTCTCGCGATTCCCGTAGTTGCGACCGGAACATCTGAAAACCATGGCCTATCAATCATGGGCTGTCGATTTCGAGAATCGAGCTACCGGCCCCGTTTGTGACCATTTAGTTCGGCTTTTCGAACTCGGATGGACTCAGGTGTTACCTCAAGACATTCATCTGGCCGTATAAATTCAAGCGCCTGCTCAAGCGAGAGTTTGACGTGAGGCGTTAGGTTCTCTGAACTATCAGAAACCCCGGAAGTCCGCATGTTGGACAACTTTTTCTCTCTCGTTGGGTTTACATCCAGATCTTCGGCACGAGAATTGTCTCCAACAACCATCCCCTCATAAACCTGGATCCCGGGCGGAACAAATAATCTACCGCGGCTCTGCAGACCAAATAACGCATGAGTTGTAGAAACTCCTGCTCTATCAGCGATCAAACTCCCTGTACGCCGCGTTCGAATTTCTCCAAGCCACGGTTGGTAGCTCGAAAACATTCTATTCATCACCCCGGTTCCACGTGTTGCTGAAAGGAATTCGGTATGAAATCCGAGCAAACCCCGAACGGGCGCAACAAACTCGAGTTGGACATTACCGTTTGCTTGACTACTCATACCGGTCATTCGCCCCCTGCGTCCAGCAACACTCTCGCTAACGACTCCTACAAAATCTTGCTGAACCTCTAGCAAGAGCTCGTCCATAGGTTCGTGCAACTTACCCGCGACAAGTCTGGTCAACACTTCTGGTTTTCCGACAGTAAGTTCAAAGCCTTCTCGACGCATGGTTTCTATGAGAACTGCAAGCTGTAATTCGCCTCGACCCTGCACATTCCAACTCTCAGATTGTTGGGATTGCTCAACCTTGATTGAGACATTGCCAACCACTTCAGCCTCAAGCCGATTGCCAAGCATTCGTGACGTGAGTTTTCCGCCCTCACGACCTGACATTGGCGATGTGTTTATTCCAATGTTCATCGCCATCGTCGGCTCATCGATCTGAATGAGCGGCAAGGGCTTGGGGTTCTCCATATCCGCCAAGGTTTCGCCAATCGTCACGTCCGGGATCCCTGCAACCACGCAGATTTCTCCAGGCCCAACAGTTTCCACTCGAACCCGCTCAAGGCCTTCGGTAATAAAAACCTCGCTCAGCTTCACCATCTGCACGCTACCGTCGCGCTTGCAATGTGCGACGTTTTTCCCCGCAGACAAATACCCTTCCTTCACCTTGCAGATCGCCAGCCGTCCGTAATGTGGAGCTGCGTCAAGATTCGTCACAAGCGCCTGTAGATAATCAGCCCCGCTATACGTTGGTGCCGGAATATAGTCCTGCATGACCTGAAACAACGGCCCCAAGTCTTCACCTACGACGTCTGGTTCAAGTGAGGCTAACCCGGCCGTTGCCACGCAATACACTATGGGGAATTCAATCTGAGCCTCATCAGCCCCCAGTTCAAAAAATAGGTCGTACACCTCGTCAACCACCTCAGATATCCGAGCGTCACGACGATCAACTTTGTTGATTACGACTATTATCGAGATTCTTTTCTCAAGAGCCTTTTTGAGCACGAACTTTGTCTGGGGCAACGGACCTTCACTCGCATCAACCAACAGCAAAGCCCCATCCACCATTTCGAGACCACGCTCTACCTCGCCTCCGAAATCAGCATGGCCGGGCGTATCAACAATGTTGACCTTCACTCCATCGGCTATCACTGAAGCGTTCTTCGCCAAAATAGTGATGCCCTTTTCTTTTTCAAGATCCATCGAGTCCATAACTCGATCTTCTACGGCATCCCGTCTACCAACCGAACCGCATTGTTTCAATATCGCGTCCACAAGCGTCGTTTTGCCATGATCAACATGGGCAATAATCGCTAAGTTCCTGATGTCTTTGGGACCATGCATTATTTCCGCGTCACCTCACCGAATAGCACCATCTGTTTTCCTTCAAAAGCTGCTTGATTTGTCTTTCCAGTAGCCTGTTGTCCAAATTTACTGCTTGTCTTATAGAACACGATCTACACCTAAGACTGATTGTCGATAAATCAAACTGGTTTAGACACGAAACAATCTGCTATTCGCAAACTATCGGCAGAGCCACGTTCGTGAGCTCGGAGACCTCATGCAGCTTGTTCCATGCAGCCTTTCCAAAGTCGACACGACCACGCACTAGATTTTCCAGCATCTTCATACCTGATCGCTCACCCGGGTATCTAATAGGCTTCTTCGAATCTACCGAAGGCGATCCAACAACAAGATCAAGAGCTCGGTTTACATCCTGAAGGAATTCCTCCGCAGGCCGAAAAACATCAACACGGCTTGCAACAAACATGGCTCCAAATCTTCCGTTTACTCCCTCAAGCCCTATCGGCATAGCATTTAGCGTCGCTCCAAGAATTTCGTGAACCAATCCAAGCCCGTAACCTCGATGTTCCCCAAAAGGTAGGAAGACACCTCGTTCAATGGCCACTGAAGGGTCAGAAATTGGATTGCCATCCGTGTCAATGGCCCAATCATCAGGAATAAGTTCGCCGTCTACCGCCATTTCACGCATCCGATTCGTGGATGCTGACACGCCAAAATCAACCACGATGGGTGGGCGAGGATCAGCCGGTATCGCATACGACATCGGATTATTGCCAAGCACGCGGGAAGTTCCTCCAACAGGAGCAAAGGAAGGATTCGTATAGCACACGCAGTAACCGATTAATCCCGCGGCGGCGGCACGCATACTGTAATAGGCAGGAATCACCCAGTGAGGCATGTCCCGTAGGGTGGCACTGGCAATCCCCTGGGTTTGAGCTTTCTTGATACACACATCTATCGCACGTACAGCACCAAGAGGACCAAGTAGACCATGAGCATCGAGCGCTGTAAAAGCCGGAAGATCGGACAACACTTCGACATCCACATTGACTTTAGCGATCCCCGAATCAAGGTCTTTGACCCGCAAAGCCAGCAACCCGCTCCCGTGATGGCCATGGCCGCGAAGATCTTGCTCAACCATCACTTCAGTAACGAGCGCTGCTTGCTCATCGCTTAATCCACGCGTGACAAGAACCTTCTGACAAAATCTGTGCAAGTCGTTAAGTTCGACCGTTACCACCGTGATCGGGCTAAACCGCAGACCACGCGGGATTATCTACCTTAAAGCAATAGGGATGGTGTGGTGGAATTTCCAGGCCCGTTGCAGCCAGATAGCCTCGCGCAGTGCCAGGCCCGACAAAAGAAAATGTGCTCGACAACACCTTTACTTTTGATTCTTCGCTGTCTGGTAATCCGACAAGAAATGATTCAAACGATCCATCACGCTCCTGAATATCCTGTATACGCTGGGCGTTCTCTATTGCCGCAGCAATCTTTTTTTCACTACGAATAACATTCGGGTCATGCATGAGACGATCGATATCTCTCGGACCATACACAGCTACCTTTTCGATATCAAAGTCATCATATGCCCGACGAAACCCTTCATACTTATTCCAGATGAGCGTCCAACTGAGGCCAGCGTGAAAGACTTCTAACATCAGCCTCTCAAAAAATTCCCGGTCATCAGAAGGCCGTTCACCCCATATGTCATCGTGATACTTGGTCAATCCATCATGGCGTTGAGCCCACTCACACCGACCTATCTGTCCATGAGCCTTGCGAACTTGAGCATCTTCAATATCCTCTGGAGCTACCAGCTTGCGCAGAGGAACACGACGCCGAGAAATCTCGGATGGCATCGACGAGGAAACCATGATTAATTCTCAATCACTTCAGCTAGCACCACGAGACTAGCCCAGAATCTTGGTTGCCAACGCGCTAAAACGAAACGAGCAATGACTTCACAACCGATCCGGCACAAACGTGGATCGTTCAAGTTGTACAGCCACCTCGCCAAAACCCAGATTTCTCCAAAAATCCAGACTGTCAGTCGAGCTCGACGGTACAGTCACTGCGATCCGGCTTACACCAGCATCACGCAGCACCTGTTTCATCTCAGCAACCATAAATTTTCCCAATCCGTGACGTCGTGACTCTGGAGCAACCCACACTTCAGCAATGTGTGCCACGCCACCCTCCAAATGAAAGTTTGTAAGCGCCAACGTCCGTCCATCCCTCTCATACATCCATAGCCATGTTGGATGTCTCTCGAGACGAAGCCTAATTTGATTGGAATAAAGTTCGTGCCAGTCAGAATGACTGATTTCCTGTGGAAAACTCTCGTTCCAGTACGCATCAAGAGCGGCTAAAAATCGTTCCCATACATCGCTAGCACTCTTGTCATCGACGCCATGGATCTCCTCAGCTCGCCAGTTCATTAGTCACTCATCCTTGTTCTGCTCACCAAGGCGAACGCGGTGATAGCGCTTTTTTCCTGACCGGAGCAACATTTCCCCCTGCCCGAAGTCAGCAGTTGTAATGATCCGATCTGGACGATCAACGCGTTGTTCATTGACATATGCACCGCCCTGCTGGACAAGGCGTCGCGCGGCTCCTCGTGATTCGACAAGTCCAGTCGTGACCAATAGTTCAACAACGTGAAGACCAGAATCAACTTGGGCCGCACTTACATACGTTTCAGGCGCAGCATCAACTGAGCCGGCACCTGCGCCAAACAACGACTGTGCAGCCTCATGGGCCGCCTCCGCCGCGTCTATACCATGTACAACTGCAGTCACCTCTTTGGCTAAACGTTGCTTTACCACCGCAGTGGCCGGACCTTTTCTAGACGCTAATTCCCTGATTTCATCCATCGGGAGTGTTGTCAATAAGGAAAACACCTGCTCAATCGCGATGTCCTCAACATTGACCCAGTACTGGTAAAAATCAAATGGCGAGGTCAGATGTTGGTCAAGCCACAACGCACCACCCTTCGTCTTCCCCATCTTCTCTCCTGTACTCGTCGTGAGTAGCGGAGTCACAAGACCAAACGCTTCCACTCCTTCGATACGTCGAATAAGGTCAACGCCTGCCAAAATATTTGACCACTGATCACTGCCACCAATCTGCAACAAACAACCCCGCTCACGAAACAAGTGCAAAAAATCGTACGCCTGCAAGAGCCGATAATTGATCTCTACAAAGTTCAGGCCTTTACCATCCTGTAATCGAGCTCTATACGTCTCAGTCGAAAGAATTTCATTGACACTAAAATGGCGGCCAATATCCCGCAGAAAGTCCAAGTATCGAAGATCGCTTAGCCAATCAGCATTGTTCACAACTTCCACGTTTATCCCAGCTAATGAAGGCATTCGCTCAACCTGAGCCTGAATAGCCGTGGTGTTAGCTCGAACCTGTTCTACCTCCAGCATGGTCCTAGTTGCGGAACGATCCGTAGGATCTCCAATCATTCCCGTGCCACCACCCGCTAATAGAATCGGCTGGTGACCTGCCCGGGCCAAATGTCCCGCCAAAGCCAGCGGAATCAAATGGCCTGTATGAAGACTCTTTGCGGTGGGATCAAAACCGACATAAAAAGTCTGCTGTCGAGCAAGGGCAGCACCAAAACCATCAGCATTCGTGACCGTATGGACAAAACCACGCGAGACAAGCTCCTCGTATAGCGGATCAGCCATAAGATCCACCGAAAGCAAAGCGCCACATCCCTATCACCAGGTTAATCTTCAAGCATCCACCAGCAAGCACAACTAACTCTAAGGGTACTGGCATATCAGGCTTCTGGATGTCAGAGATCAAATTTCTATAGTCCGCACGCCTCGAGGTACAGACGATTAACCAACCTTTCAATCGCTTGTGCTCCATCGGCGTATACATCCGCACGATAATTTTCAATTCGAGCCATCCTGCTTGGCGCCGGATGCAAGCCACGCGAACCAACTAATCGGGTCCATGTCTCAGCTTCTCTTGTAATCGCCCGAGTTTCGGCGTCCAGACAACCTTGTGGTCCTGGCACAATGGTTCCCCGCATGTAGTCCTCAAAATGCCTGAGTTCATGAGCCAAAACCGTCGCAAGAATCCTTGAATCTTCGTTCCGGAGTCGTTCATTTACCTTCACACTCGGGGCAGAGGTAAACATCGCCAGTGTCCCCATCGGCATCATCTTAAATTCCATCGTCAATTCTTGTTGAGACGCTAGCGCTAGCGCGACATCGTTCACTCCAACCAACTCCAACAATGCAAGCGCATGGAGAAGTTCATCATCTGCTTGATATCTCCTGACTGTGACGGCATCCGGACGCCAATTAGACTCAACCAGCACGCCGCCTCTAGCGTCCCATATACGCCATTCAGAAGCCGGGTGCGGTTTAGTCCGCACGTCGATTGGCATTGCCAAATCCCGAAATACATCACCGGCATTGACCAAAACTACGGAACCAATTGGCTGCCCCTGTTCAACTTGTTGAACCCAGTGTTGTAGCGCTGTTCGCTGAAACCTCTGGACTATGAATGGTCCAGTTTTTACAGGACGTGACATCGGCAATCCAAAAAATTCAATGCTCTTTTCGAGTGCAGCAATGCCAAACGGATTGTTCGCGAAAAACTCAGAAATACGTTGATCAGTCAACCAGGAGAGCCGTTCAGCCTGATCCCGAGCACCTGAACCAGTGCCTAGACGCTCAGCCGCAGGAATATGACGACCTGCCAACTGCTCCCCAAAGGCTTGATCACTGAGCAACTCAAAAATGTTGGCGGTGCGAACCCGTTTCTCACTGGGTGACCATTGCAGTAGCACACGCTGTGTTAGTTGATAGGCAAATCCGTCATCCCCAAGCCAAGCACGTGATACCGGCGGTCCTAAAACATCAACCCCGCCCAAACTTTGATACGCGGCGAAAAAATCAGGCCCATTAAAATAATTACGGATCGCGAAACCGTGACCGTTGGCCTCGTTCAGCGGATAAAACATTCCTCCCGCGACACGGAACGGTGAATGTGACTCAGCTGTAGCTACTCCATTTACCACGACAGCAAGTACCACTGCTGCAACAACAGAGACCACAAAACGCCGACTTAGCGTTAAAAGACTGGCCAAAAGCATGTCTGTATTTCCGTCAATCTCGCTTAACTACATAACGAGAGGTATAACCTCTAGCGTTACGCTACCGTACAAACACGTTTGACCGGACACTTAGATGCACAAACTTACCCATTACTCGCACGGTGCCGGCTGAGCCTGCAAGCTCAGTCCTGATGAGTTGGCGCACGTGTTGCGCCAGATGCCACGAATGGTCGATCCCAACCTTTTGGTTGGAATTCAGACCATGGACGATGCTGCCGTCTATCGAATTCGCGATGACCTAGCAGTTGTATTGTCCGCTGACATCTTCACCCCGATTGTCGACGACGCCTTTAGTTTCGGCGAGATAGCAGCGGCCAACGCCCTCAGTGATTTGTATGCGATGGGTGCCACTCCACTGCTAGTTCTTAATCTCGCAGGCTGGCCTAGAAATAAGCTTCCGTTCCAACTTCTAGGAGATATTCAGCGAGGCGCGGCCAACAAAGTCGCTGAGGCACGTGCCATTGTCGGCGGTGGGCATTCGATTGATGATCCCGAGCCTAAATTCGGACTTGTTGTGCTTGGCACCGTACATCCCGATGCCATCACTCAAAACACTGGCGCGCGCCCAGACGATTTGCTGGTGCTTACAAAACCGCTCGGGACTGGAATCGTAACCACGGCCATCAAACATGATGAAGCAGAGCCAGATGCTGTTGACGCCGCCATCGCTTCCATGACAGAACTTAACGAAACATCAGCTTCGCTCGCACGCCAGCACGGCGCCCACGCGGTAACAGACGTCACCGGCTACGGCCTGTTAGGCCATCTAAAAGAAATGTTGGAGGCGAGCGGTGTTTCTGCCGACATTAATGCTGCCGCGTGCCAAGCACTGCCGGATGTTTGGCCACTGATCGCGAAGGGTCACATCCCTGGAGGGACAATGCGCAATCTTAGTGCTGTGGACGACCACATCAGTTGGCATCCAAAAGTCGAAGAGGCGCACAAGATCTTGCTTGCTGACGCCCAGACGAGCGGCGGCCTGCTGATTGCCATACCTCCGGAGGATGAAAACGCTCTAAGCCAAGCCTTGGCCCATGACACAGGCCGAGAAAGTGCCACTATTGGCCGAATAAAAGCACTGACGAAACCTCTGATCACAGTCCTAGCTGATGAAGACTGAAACATCACCTCGAATCCTCCTTTATACAGGGAAAGGTGGGGTTGGCAAAACGACTACTGCAGCCGCCACGGCACTTCGGTGCGCAGACGCCGGATTACGAACCGTCGTCCTGAGTACTGATACCGCGCACAGTTTGGGAGACTCCTTGGAAACCGATCTAGGCCCGGTGCCTAAGAAAGTTTCCGACAATCTTTGGGCACAAGAATGCGATGTGTACTACAACCTAGAAACCTACTGGGGAACGGTTCAATCCTGGGTCGAGGCGTTACTGACATGGCGCGGCATGGACAACGTCATGGCCGAAGAAATCGCCGTTTTTCCTGGCATGGAGGAACTCGCAAATTTATTGTGGGTCAACCGCCATGCGTCGTCAGGAGAATTTGATGTCATCGTGGTTGACTGTGCACCCACAGGAGAAACGCTCCGGCTACTGGCTTTTCCAGAGGTGGGGCGTTGGTGGATTGACAAACTACTTCCAATTAACCGTCAACTCACACGAATTGTCCGACCGATGGCTCGTCGCGTTACCGATCTTCCTTTTCCTGAGGACGACGTCTTTGTCGCTATGACCGATTTGGTTGATCAGCTGGATCGGCTTCACCAGTTACTGACCGACTCAAACAGCGCCACAGTTCGCCTCGTCGTAAATCCAGAGAAAATGGTCATTCGAGAGGCCCAGCGCAGCTACACATATTTAACGCTGTACGATCATGTCACTGACGCTATCGTTGTAAACAGAGTGATTCCAAAAGAGGCCGATGGAAGTTTTGCCGAACAAATACGACAAATGCAGGCACCGCATCTGAAAAATATCCACGAAATTTTCGATCCGACACCGGTACTGGAAGTGGAGCAATTTCCATCCGAGATCCTAGGACTTGAGCAGCTCCGAAAAATGGGCCAGCGACTGCATCACAATCATCCAGCCGAAGACGTGTTGATGACCTACAAACCCTATGAAATCGTGCCGATAGAAGGCGGGTTCGAGTTTCAAATCCCCGCCCAATTCTTGGATAAGGCCGACGCCACGCTTGTCCGACGCGGTGATGAAGTTGTAATTCGCATGGGCGCGGCTCGACGAAACATTGTGTTGCCGCGGGTCCTCGCCCGAATGGAACATAGCCAGGCACGATTAGAGAACGGTCGCCTGCTTGTCCGATTCACTCCACGCCCGACTTAAAGATCTTGTGATGTTAGTTCAGTCGATACATCCCGTGACAACCTAAGTACCATTGGTGAACCCTCAATCTCGGGACCATGCAATGACCGCTGAGCATGTACTCCAGGACCGCAAGTGCTATGAGCAATATTGTTGCTGGGACCGTATGATGGGCTTCCGATGAGCTCTATCTGTATTGTCGGTACCGGTTACGTTGGCCTTTCGGTAGGCGCGTGCTTTGCAGACCTCGGCCACACAGTTACTTGTCTTGATATTGATGAATCAAAAGTAGAGAGCCTCCGCAAGGGCCACGTACCCATTTATGAACCTGGCCTCACATCCTTGGTCCAACGGAGTGTGACAGCCGGGCGTCTCACTTTCTCGAGCAACTACACGACCTCAGTACCCAATCGTGAATTTGTCTTTATTGCGGTCGATACACCAACAGGCCCCGCTGGGGAAGCCAATCTGAGTGCAGTAGAAAGCGCCGCAATCTCTCTTGCGTCGAGCCTTACACCTGGAACAATAATTGTCACGAAAAGCACAGTACCTATTGGAACCGGTGACCTAATTACTCGACTCGTCCATGAGCATCGGTCTGATTCAGATCAATTTCCCGTTGTCTCTAATCCAGAATTCCAGCGTGAAGGTACCGCGGTGCAAGACTTCCTGCATCCCGACCGGGTTGTCATTGGATCTACCGATACGATCGCTGCTAATCGTTTAGCAGAACTGTACCGTTCGTTTGATTGCCCTGTAATCGTCACCGACCTCCGAACCGCAGAAATGATTAAATACGCTTCAAACGCATTCCTTGCAACACGAATCTCATTTATAAATGAAATAGCTGCAATATGTGAAGCATTGGGTGCTGATATAGAAACCGTTTCTAACGGGATGGGACTCGACAAGCGAGTCGGTCCGGGCTACCTAGACGCCGGTATCGGATGGGGAGGTAGTTGCTTTCCAAAAGATGTCCGAGCCCTTGAACACATGGGGGCGGTCCATGGAGCCCACCCGCAGCTCCTCCGCGCGGTAATGGAGATAAATAGAGACGCCCGTAGAGCCGCAGTTCGAAAATTACGGCAAGCATTAGGCGATCTTCGTACACGTCGAATTGCAATTTTTGGACTTTCCTTTAAGCCGAACACCGATGATGTGCGCGATGCCCCCGCAATTGAGATCGCGCACCTCCTCATTGGTGAAGGAGCTGTTGTGCATGCCTACGATCCGGTAGCAACTGAAAAAGCCAAGTTGGATCTTGGGGACAGTGTCGAGTTTTTCTCCTCCCCGATGGAAGCCGCAAGTGGCGCGGACGCAGTCGTGTTGGCCACCGAGTGGAACGAATTTCGTGATTTGGACTGGGCAGCAGTTCTCAAGACAATGCGCGGAGACGTCTTAGTGGACGGTCGAAACCTCCACGAGCCCGATCGCATGTCAGATCTCGGCTACCGCTATTTCTCGATGGGACGCACCGATACAAACGGCCAAGCAAACACGAAACCTGCCATGGATCATGCGCAAGCATAAGAAGATTCCATCAAGCCTTTATGCTTAATTCTGAGCCCCATTTCTTAGGGGCCGGTCCTTATGCAAAAACCGGATAACGCCTTTGCTCGTGGCAGCGAGTTGATCGTTGGGCTACTTGTAGTTGCGTTCATTGTTTTCCTACTTTGGGTAGTCCTACTGCGACCCCGACCCCCTGAACCCCAACCCAAACCACCAACACCAATACCCGGCCTCCCCAACCCAATCACGGACCCCAACAAAGCCTTCATAAACGCTATAGCTACCCCCACCCCAGAACTGCTCCCAACGGAAACTCCTACTGTCCGACCTCCCAGAAAGCCGACAGCCCAGGTTTACATCGTTCAACCAGGCGATACGCTTTCGCGAATCGCGGAACGTTTTGGTGTGACCATCGACGCATTAACCAAGACCAACATGATCGCTAATCCAGATGCTTTGCAGGTCGATCAGGAATTAACAATCCCTGTGCCTTAGTTCAGCGGACAATCACTGCTCTCGTGGATGCCAAAACGCATTACATCTCGAGATGATGTAGCAACAATATTTTGTCTCAATCCCAGATATATTGGTTTAAGTCAATCCCCGGCAATTCTTTGTTCTACAATTTTCCGGGTACAGTCCTGATCTATCTTATGGTCTGGCTATTGGACTTAGACGTCCGAAGGCAAGATGATGGCACGCCGAAAAATCCAAAAACGGTCATTTGGCGATATAGCTCGCGGCTCGTTCGGCGGACTCATATTTGCAGCCCGAAAACAGCACGGACTGACGCAAGCCCAACTCGCCGAGCAAATTGAGCGGGATCGGCCGTGGTTGAGCGATGTTGAGACCGGAAAGATTACGCACATCCTCGATGAAGACATTCGGGCCTTGGCCCAGACTCTAGGCTTAGATGTAGATCAACTACTGGGTGCACGAAACAGATCACGTTCCCGTCTATCTCCAGATCCCGAAAACATCGGGATACGACAAACATGCGATACGTGCGGTAAGAGCAACCCCAGCACTGCAAATTTCTGCTCAAACTGTGGCGGGCAGCTTCCCGAGGAAATTGAATGTCCAGCTTGCCATCTTACAAACGGGTCCGATGCCAACTTCTGCAACGGATGTGGTGAACCACTCCCATCCGGCCACTAACTAACCGCTACAGCAGCGCACCCTCATAGACACACCAAGCGTTTCATACTGCTAATCCCAATATCTGTCGAAGCTCAGAGTTACGCTCGTCCAAAAAAACGTGCCGCTTGCCGTCGCACTCAACAACAATGACCGGAACCTCGAGCTGACCAGAGACCTGAAGAACTTCGTGGCGCTCCTTCTGCATATCAGGAACATCAATTTCCCGGTACGACACGTCGTGTTCATCAAGCCACGCACGTGCCAGATCACACCAACCACACCAACCAACACTGTACAGAGTTACTTCTGGTTCAGAGATCCGGTTGACCACAAGTTCACCGATTCGGAATTCCATATTGAGGTCACAGATTACTGTAGGCACAACCTAAGATTTGGTTTGAACGGCGATATATACTCTGAGTCCGAACAGCCAGAGGGGAAACTCGAACAATGACCGACGCTCAAGATAGCGGCGATCAAGTCGAGGCTGGCCCCATCCGAATCACCATCGAGATCGACCGGCCACGGGTTGGAATTGGCAAAGCCAGAGGCCACATGCGTGCTGCCGTGCGGGAAGCCCTCGTTAGTCTTAGAGAAGTTTTGGATGCTGGTATTCAGGCGGTTGATACCCAAAACACGTCAACTGATGAGGACAAACCTGAAAAAATAGCCATTGAGTAGGCTCTTTTCCGATCGCACACCCCCACACTCCAAGCGTTTTACCGACTAAGCCAAACCGAGGCCGTTTCGCATGGCCTCGTAGTGTTGATGTAATTCTTGGATTTGCGCAGACCCAACTCCAACAACATCTCGCATACCCAGGGGACTTTTGGCTATCACCACTAGCACGTCTAGGAATAGCCGCCGCGCTTCTCGGGTTCTGGAACGCCGTATATCAGGCCAGCGATGCACCTGGGGGAATGACCCTAACAATGATGCTGAGTTGGGCTGCTGCAGCAATTGTTATGAGTCGACTTGTGAACGTCGAGCTTGGTGAACAGCTTAGTGAACGAATCAGACGCGGCGACATTGTCTTTGAAATCATGCGACCAACCGACTTTCAGCCACAGGCTTTTGGCTCGTGGTTAGGATCAAGTCTCTACAAGCTGCTCGTTGATACGCTTCCAATGGCCCTCGTGCTTTGGGGCATTGCCGGTGTATCAGGGGCCCCGAGCCTCTCAACGTTAATCATCGCAGCCTTCAGCCTCGTCTTCGCGATGCTTATTGCCTTCCTTCTTCACTTTAGCGTCATCCTCATAGGGTTTTGGACCATCCAGGTACGTACCTGGACGTGGCTTCTAGACCGAATTGTCCAGCTCACCGCAGGGTTTTTCGTTCCGCTCTGGCTCCTGCCCGAAGGTCTTCAGTCCGCACTCCAGTATCTGCCGTTCGCAATGCTTTATCACGTCCCACTCTCGATTTTCGTAGGACGAGTACAAGGACACGAAACTGTTCAACTACTCTTGATTCAGATAGCCTGGATTCCAGCCTTGCTCATCCTGGGACGCATCATGATGAGACAGGCTCGACGTCGAGTCCTGGTCCAGGGTGGCTAATCCACATGGCTCGGTACGTTCGTCTATACCTCGCCCTTATGGCGCTGAACATTCGAGCCAGTTGGCAATTTCCTGGCCAAATGTTGATTCGCGTTTTTCTAACGCTAATTCTGGAGAGCCTGCAACTTGTCGTCCTTTGGGTTGTCCTTGACCACTTCGGATCCGTAGGCGGATGGACATTTTGGGAAATCGCCGTCCTGCTTGCCCTAAAGGAATTAGCGTTCGTTATCTACCATCAACTTTTCTGGACCGGGGGCCTCGATACGGCTGTCATTCATGGTGAATTAGACAAGTTCTTAATCCGTCCTCTGGACCCGCTAATGCATTTCTTAGCTGACCATGAGCAGACGCCTGGGCGAGTCCCGCAAGCAGCTTTTTCAATCTCGTTACTGGTTATCGCGTCATTTTCTATTCCTATCGAATGGACCCTTTTGAAATTCCTTGGGTTGGGCATAGGATTCAGCGGAGGCGTCCTGATCTACACCGGCATACAGCTCCTAGGCTCAAGCATCGCGTTCTGGACCAAGCGTGAAGATACGCTTACCGTGCTAATTCCGTGGATGACGGACACATATACGCGCTACCCGCTTCACATATACGGTGGAGTCGTCCATGCAGCACTTACGTTCGTCATCCCGTTCGCATTCATTAATTTTGTTCCAGCCGCATTCGTGCTTAATCGCGGTGGCAACCTGTTCTTTTCTCCGCTTATCGTCTTTAGCACTCCTGTTATCGGGGTGTTGTTCATGCTGGCCGGCGCACAACTATGGCGCCAAGGATTACGTGTCTACGAGAGTGCTGGAAACTAAGATCGCCAGGTTCACTTGACAGCGTTCCTCGCAAGCCGCTGTGGATAGCCAAATTCTTCCTCTCGAAGGCTTGACAGTCCTAGGTGCCGTACCGCACCTTGCGGGGGTCTAGATATCGTTAGTTTCGCTGTCTTTAGCATCCGCAGGTGCGGAAACTGGATCCAGAGCGAAACTGACACTTGTACCCCCACATGAACAGTTCTTGTGGGGGGCGGAGGAGAGGGGTATGCGAATACCAGCCTTAACAGGCTCAGCCCTCACGCGACGTCG
>CAZFVB010000010.1:16758-46237 GCA_964522375.1 uncultured Chloroflexota bacterium | reverse complement strand
CTTTAGCCTTACCTGGTTTCCCGGGCATTGGACACAGCTATGCAGCATAGTAGATCTAATACACATTAGTTCTACTTACCCCATCAACACTCCCCAGCGCTTGTTCGAGAGTGATCGTTCTTCAACTATCCGACGAATTCAAAAACGGCCGGTTGAACTTCCAATGAACATTTTTTGCTTCCGCGGATTGACCTTCTTTGATATCAGTTTCGATTTCTTTAGCCTCCCGACCATTGCTCGTCACGAAATACCGAAACGCATAGCGCTCGCGTACATACTTCATTACCCGTTTATCGATTGACTGGACTCCATCCGTGATTTCGCGGATATCCGTTTCGTTCAATGTCCCCAGGATGATGCGATCCGCGACATAGAGGCAAAATTGATCGCCGCTCCGGGAACCGTTGGCGTGCTGTTGCAATCGTGGCAAAAGTCCCCATGGTTGACCTAGCGTTTTTTTCCTTCAACCTCCGCGTCCAATTCTTCATCAGTTTTCTTCGGTCCTGGAATAGTTCGTCCATCATCCAGTGTTTCTCTGGGGTGAGACTCCCCTAGCCTTCCCGCCATACCAACATATATAAACCTGGACGTGCGAATGTCCCATATTGTGTAAACACCTGCGGCCACTGTAGGCAGAGGGGAGCTAGCAATCTCATCCAGCCGATAAGCTGGAGCATTCGGAAATAGCTCGTCAGACCACGTGGGAGGGGCGCAAGCCAACTTATGTAAACTCCATTACTGGGCCATCAGCTTCAGCAGGTTACTGCCACCATGCCTTGACTTCACCGATTGCCCCCTTCCCCCTTCGAATCCCGATGTCGCCAGAAAACTCTCCATGCTTGGATGAAGTAGGGACCGCTTGCCAAATCTTGCGCCGAGCCGCCAAGAGTCGCAGCAACAAGTGCTCCGCCGACGAGGACAGGAAGCACCAACAGCCACCAAACTCCAATGAACAACAGGAAGCCTACGAGCGCCACAACGCCGAGGAGGCTCCTGATTACAGCAACACGCTTAGCCCGATCCCCCCAGGCCGCAGCCTCGACATACATTTCCAGCACTTCTGCTGGCACACCTGTTTGAACCGGCCAGGAAGATCGCTCCGATAGGCAGTAAGGACATTCCTGGCTATTACGCTCGTCCTCCGGGAGCGGCCCAAAACACGCGGAACAACCAACCTGATCATTTGTGACCACCCCACATGCAACCGCCCACATGTAGTCCCGGACCAGGCCATACCAAGGAGCCTCCGACATACGGCCCTTGCCCAGGGACGCGTCTCGACGCTCTCGAATGCGTTCACTCAAGGATTCGAGCTCGTCAGCACGGCGCCTTGGATTAAGGAACTCCAATTGGACCTTCCTAACCGACGTTTACAGGCATCACACTGAACTATATCGTGTGCACCCGCCAAGCTATTTAGTTATGTTTAGTTGATTACGTTGTGCCGCCGTTAGCCATATCCGACCCGTGGTCCACCAAAACGTCAGCTTCAAGAACTTGCTGCCATCGCCCATTGAATTCTTCGCTTCCGTCATCGTCCTCCGTCACCAAGGAGACTCCGGACTCAAAGCCTGGTCGATTACCCGCCATGAAGTCGGCCTCCATTGCCGCGTGGGACGTGTAAGACACACGCAGGCCATCTGTCCACGCTACGGTGTGAATCATCCGGGGCATCTTGTGGGGCCCAGTGGTTGGGCGGCGCAACCGTTCTATCGCATCCTCATCCACCTCAATGCCCAGCCCTGGGAGCTCCGGAACCCGTGCATATCCACGCTGTATTTCGATTGGATGTGTGAGCAAATCGTCAGCGTAGGTGTTTAGGCACGTAATAGCCGGCCACTGCGCATGCGAAAGCGACGCCCCAAGGTGGAGCGTGAACGCTGTAGTGATCCCAGTCCCCACGAGCTGCAGCCAAAAGGGCATATTCGCCGCCGCTGCGAGGCCGGCCTGCTGCACGGTCGTATAGGCTCCCTGGTTCAAAACCCATCCATCACACACACCTTCCTGTACGGCAGTAAGAAAAGGCGGGTTGTCAAAATGCATAGCCACAGGCAATCGAAGTTTTGACCGAAGAGCCTTGTTGCCATGCACATCGTCTTGCGGGATGGGGGTCTCGAAAAAATGAACCTTAGGAATTGCCTCCAAGCGAGGCAGCACTTCTTGCGCGCGCCCAGCGGTCACGAGCAGAGAATTAAAATCAAGATCAAATGCACAGTACTCAGGAGTGGCGTGGCTAATGGCTTCCGTGGCGGCAAACAGGTCATGCCATGGACGTGCTTTCAATTTAAAGCTGGTATAGCCAGCAGCCAACGCGGCCCTCGTTTCACCCACCCACGCCTCTTCCGGCATATCCCAGCACCACCATGCGACAGGGCATCGCCCCCGCACTTTCGGACCAATAAGCCGATACGCCGGAACACCCAGTTTTTTCCCGACCAAATCAAACATGGCTTGCTGTAGACCGGCCCCAAGGGAGTCGTCCCACAGAAAATCACTTGGATTCTTGCCAATGACACGTTCGACCGACTCGTCGGTGACCGAACCCCACGTATAGTGCGGGATGGTTTCACCCCAGCCGATCAAGCCATCTTTTGTAATGACCTTGCAAACTTCCGATATCGACCAGTCCGCTATATGCCGACGCATATGTCGACCTGAACGCTCAACATGACCCGCATCGACAGGAATTCGTTCGACAGCAACTATTTCCATGGATACGCCTTTACCAAAGCGAACGTTGAAGAGTGTCGCACGAACACCAACAATAACTAGAATCACACAATGAATGACAATCCATGCAAAGGCAGCGGCCTAGTGCTCGGCCGCCGAAAGTTCCTGTCAGCGGCCGTCGCTGTTGGAACCGCCGGGTACATCCCGCAAACAGCTCTATCACCACCCCATTCGCCACCCTTCAGCCTGCCCTTCGCCGGAGCCCCATCAGCTGAGACCTGGTTTCTAACCCAGTGGTATGGAAACACAGCATTCGCATACCGAATGCGGGATGAGTTCTACGAATCCGGGCAGGGCCTGCACTTTGGCATTGACCTGAGCGCCCCATGCAACACCCCAATTCTGGCTATCGGCGACGGACGGGTTGTCGAGATCGATGGCGTTCGTCGCGCGTGGCCACACCACCTCATCCTTGAACACGACAATGGGCTGTACTCCCTGTACGGCCACCTGCGAGAACGCTCTCGCCTTCAAGTGGGCGACACGGTGCAACGCGGTGCCCAGGTTGGCATAAGCGGTGACTCTGCCACCCATCATTGTGACGGGTCACCGCATCTACATTTAGAGATTCGCTCCGAACGATTAAACAAAGCGACAAATCCAATTCACTGGATCGAAGCGGACTGGCCGGCAGCAACACTTGGTCTCACGGAAGCCCACTTTCAAATGGACCTCCACGAGCCAACTCGATGGCAATCCATTTACGAACAGCCCGACATTCGCTTTTGGGATCCCATCACCAACAATTACAACGCCTCGTGGTCGTCAAACGCCCGTTGATACACGTCACCTCTTCCCTCCCAGGACCATCTCGCATGACCAGAGACTGGCTTTGGTCACCTACTGGTCATGAAATATGGTTTTTCGATCGACCCACAGCCGATAGAGCGGGCACGTGGGCCATCAACCTCAAAACCGGAGGGAAACGTCGAGTTGCATCGGAGTGGGGACGCTTTTCACCAAGTCGAAACCTGATAGCTCAACCAGACAGTTCCTCCCAATCAGTTCGTCTTACCGATAGATCTGCCGGGAAAGACTGGACGCTGAACAGGGTGAGTGAAGACCTCCACTTTCAGCCATCAGAAACCCTTATTGCTACAACGCAAGTTCGGATCGGGGCTGAGCATCCAGCGATGCGCGCCGTTGACATCTTAGTCATGGACCGTACGGGCGACCGTCGTCACCGCATCGATACGATCATTGGAAATATTGCCGGGTGGATAAATGACGAAGAAGTAGCGATCGTGGGTAGACCCAACCTTCACGACCCCACAGTCGTACGAATTGTGGACCTGTCAGGAAAGACACAAAAAGAATGGCCACTTGGAACTCGAGTCCACAACTTCGATCTTTCACCGAGTGGGCGATTTGCAAGTTTCACCACGATCCTTGATCAAAGGGGAGCGAATGGCCACTTCCTCATCGATCTAGATTCAGGACACCAAACCCGGCTGGATGCTCCAATGAGCCTTCGTTGGTTGCCAGATGAATCAGCGCTTATCGTCCTACCTATCGAACGAAACGACGCCGGAAGTTTTGAATTCTTTTACGCGCCATTACCGTGGAGTGGACCGTCATTCTCACTAACGACCGGACTCAATCACCGAATCCTCATGGAATCATTCGATTGGTCGATAAGCCCGTCAGGACAAATGTTGGCCTACCGAGAAGCACGAAGGCTCCGCCTTCGGACCATCGATTGGTCAGAAAGCAGTTTTACAACTCGCTAGGCCACGTCCTCGTCCACAACGAACCTAACATCCGGTTTCCGATTAGCGGTGACCTCATCTAAGCGTCGAACCGGAGCTTCAACCGGCGCGTCGTGAAGCTTTTGCGGTTCATTCTCAGCTTCACGAGCAATACGCTGCATTACGTCTACAAACCGATCAAGCGACTCGAGGGATTCCGTTTCTGTGGGTTCGATCATCAAGGCCTCATCAACAATTGTCGGGAAGTACGTTGTCGGGGGATGGATCCCATAATCGATAAGGCGCTTGGCTATATCAAGCGTGCGAATCCCTAATCGCTTTTGTCGCGTAGCGGCGAACACAACCTCGTGCATGCATATGCGGTCGTACGGTAAGTCGTAATCCTTCGATAAGCGCGCCCGAAGATAGTTCGCGTTCAGCACAGCATCATTAGCGGCTTCTCGAAGACCCTCGGCGCCCAACGAACGAATGTATGTATACGCCCGAACCAGATTCCCAAAATTTCCAAGATGCGAATGAAGGCGACCAATACTTACATCCGAGCCATCATCCAACTCATAGGACTCTCCGCTTCGCACGACTCTCGGCCCCGGAAGAAAGGGTTCCAGATGGTCTTTCACAGCGAGCGCCCCTGCACCAGGCCCACCACCGCCATGAGGCGTGCTAAAGGTTTTATGTAAATTAAGATGCATCACATCGATCCCGAGATCCCCGGGACGAACACGGCCCAACATGGCGTTCATGTTGGCGCCATCGCAATAAACCTGGGCGCCAGCCGCATGAACACGTTCAACAACATCCAGGATTCGTCGTTCAAACAATCCCAGGGTGCTCGGCAAGGTAAGCATGATCGCCGCAACATCAGAATCCATCCGACTATCCAGCTCAGCGAGATCAATCCCACCCTCTTGGTCAGTAGGCAGGTTCGTGACTGCAAGACCACTCATCGTTCCAGTGGCTGGATTTGTCCCATGAGCCGAGTCAGGAACGAGAACACGAGTACGCTCTTCCCCCCTGGATTGGTGATACGCGAGGATTCCAAGGATTCCAGCAAGCTCACACTGCGAGCCAGCCGCAGGCTGTGTTGACACTGCCGTAAAACCAGTGATTTGAGCTAGATCCGCCTCAAGCTCACAAATGAGCTGTAACGCCCCTTGAACTGTGGCTTCTGGTTGATATGGATGAATATCAGAAAGCCCTGGGAGACGTGCGGTGACCTCGTTGACCTTTGGGTTGTACTTCATGGTGCAAGACCCCAACGGGTACATCGCCGTATCAACACTATGATTACGATGGGACAAACGGAGAAAATGCCGCATCACATCAACTTCAGAAACCTCTGGGAGTGGCAGGTTCTCTCGAAGCTCTTCTGCTGGCAGCACGTCCACAAGATCACAATCATCGAATTGAGGGATGGGTGGACGAACCCCATCACGTCCAGGGCTTCCAAGTTCAAAAATAAGAGGCTCACTATCCATTAAAGTGCCCCCTCCACGCGTCTGCCAAGGCATGGACCTCTTCGGCCGTGGTCAACTCAGTGGCAGCCGTTAGAACCATGTCCTTTAGGGATGGAAAGAAGAGGCCCAGATCAACCCCTGCAAGAACGCCCCCTTGCATCCGCAGATGCTCCAAGTTGTCATGGGCGTTTGGAGGAGCATGAACAACAAATTCATTAAAGAAGGCACCAGAGCTCGCAATCTCTGCACCCACATTGGACAACGCCTCAGCTGTTCTATGAGCGGAGCTCACACATTGCCTTGCCACCTCACGTAAACCTCTGGGCCCGAGGGCAGAAATCGACAAAGTCGCGGCAAGGGCCACGAGCGCTTCGTTCGTAGTGATATTGGAGGTCGCACGTTCCCGCCGAATATGTTGCTCACGAGTCTGCAAGGTCAGAACAAACCCCTGTCGACCATCCAAATCAAGTGTTCTGCCTGCGATCCGACCAGGAACACGCCGGATCAGCTCTTCCTTCGTTGCAAACATTCCAGCACCAGGCCCGCCATACGCTGGCGCACCCGCCAACGAGCGCAGTTCGCCGACGACAATATCGGCGCCAAGTTCACCCGGCGGTGTTAGCAGTCCAAGAGACACAGGATCTCCGACCACAACAACGACCTTTGCTCCATGCGCGCGGGCCGCCTCGACAACTGGATCAACGCTTTCAATCATTCCAAGAAAGTCCGGCCTCTGCACAACTACACAAGCCGTGCCACCATCGATGGCGTCGATGACAGGCTGAACATCCGGGATCAATGCAGGCCCCGACCGGGTAAAAGACTGGGCCACATTCAGATTAACTTCGAGCGGTCGCGTATATGTCTCCACAACTTGCCGATATATCGGATGCACAGAGTCAGCTAGTACGACGCCTGACCTTCGCGTAACCGTACGACAAAGCAACACGGCTTCCGCCAGTGCAGAAGCCCCGTCATATAACGACGCGTTTGACACTTCCATACCCGTCAGAGCACACACAAGTGACTGGAATTCATACATCGCCTGTAACGTGCCCTGAGCCATTTCTGGTTGATAAGGGGTGTAGGCCGTGTACCACTCCGATCGCAATAACTGCTGGTCTACTAACGCCGGAACAAAATGCCGATAAAAACCTGCGCCAAGAAAACTAGGGGCATCCTGCAAGGTTTGATTTCCATCCCCAATTGCAGACAGATGGCGCACGACATCAACTTCAGGTAACGGATCTGGCAGATCAAGAGACGGGTCACGCCACGGATCAGGAATATCGGTAAACAGCTCGTCAATTCCGGCAGCACCAATGGCCCGAAGCATCACGGACCGATCAGCTTCGGTGTTAGGCGTGTAAGTCATCAACAAACTGTTCATAGGCCTCGGCGGCCATGAGCTCATCAAGTTCGTTTTCGTCAACCACTGATACTTTTATCATCCAACCCGCCTCATAGGGACCTTCGTTAATATTTTCAGGACCAGCAATCAGCGCTTCGTTTACCTCCACGACCTCTCCACTAATCGGTGCAAACAAAGGGGACACTGCTTTAACAGACTCGACCGTTCCGAATTCGGCTCCCGCTGCTAAAGCTTCGCCAGCGACTGGAAGTTCTACGTACACCACATCACCCAATTCCTCTTGTGCGTAGTGAGTGATGCCTACCGTGGCAATGCGTCCCTCAACTCGCACCCACTCGTGTTCACGCGTGTAACGCAGCTCATTTGGATACATACGTTAATCCTCGTACGAGAAGTGCTCTTTTCAAAACATAGAATATCGCAGCGTTGTCACCCTACTGCCTGGAGTCAACCCCTGTGGCTATAGTTTCCATTCGTGTGAGCTTTGTTGGCGATGGAAGCCTGACGTACATACAGTCCGTCCTTGCCGAAGCTCCACCAAACTCCCAGGCTGCAACATGGGTACAAGGGAAGTTCCTCAAAACCCTTAAGGAAGCCGTGATACTCCCATCGCCTCCCCGCGCAGCAACATGGCGTAGCGCATTTCAAAACATCCAAAACCACACGATTCACTATCTCGCACCCGGCTACGGCCGAGATGACGACCCAGGCGTAGGCGTCCTTTTGGACCTGTGCACCACCAACGACATCACCCTTGATATTGGGACCGAATCTTCCTTTCAAATTGATGGCCCCACAATCGTCGGAGCAGCCTCCGAAAAGTGGATGCCCAATCCCAACCTGACAACTATCGTTCGCGGAATAGCAACGAGTTCTACGCTGACAGACTGGCACCGGTTGATCGAGAGAGAATACGGGCAGTCTGCGGTCTCGCAGGTACGCCCCTGGAACTCGGAGACCTGGAGCGTTTACGGTGTGGCCCGTGCTCTAGACTTCCCGCTTTCGCTTCGCGCTCAACCCAATCCGCAATCAGCCCTGCGTTCAACTGAACGACTTCGTGAAGTTATCCAAAGATTACGGGCTCCAGACGGATGCCCCTGGGATATAGCGCAGACTCACGAATCACTTCGGCCCTACCTCATCGAAGAGTCACATGAAGCGCTATCCGCTGTTGAGAGCGGCGACGACAGCAAGATGGCCGAAGAATTCGGCGACGTTCTACTCCAGGTAGTGCTGCATGCTGAAATTGGACGTCAGCGGGATGGTTTCACGTGGGCAGACGTTATCGAAGCCATCACTTCGAAGATGATCCGACGACATCCTCACGTGTTCGGAGAGTCTCACGTGGAAAGTGTCGATGACGTGATGAATCAGTGGGATCGAATCAAGGCCTCGGAAAAAAGCTTGCCTAACGACCCCATTGAAGGAGTATCTAACGCTTTACCCAGCCTTGCCTTTGCCTGCGCCGCCGTACACGCGCTCCGCAAATCAGGAACCGAGCTAACCCATCGACAATCTGACCAAGACATGTTGCAAGCTCTGAAGTGCCCCACTGATCCATCCATCGTGGGTGATGCACTTATTTGGATGGTATCTAACGCTGATGCCACAGGTATCGATGTGGATCTGGCATTGCGTGACGCAAACCTAAGACTTCGCCACCGCCACACCCATGGAAACGCCAGCGCCTAGGCCGATGCATCGCGGATCATTGGGTCCATAGCTTCGAGCACTGCAGAAAGGACCTCAAAACTCTGATTCAGCCTTTCCACATTCTCAACGGGACCTAAACCTCGTTCGGCAAATATAAACGGCACACCCTTAGCAGCGAAAACGTCGTGATCCCCACGTCCAACACCAAAATCAGCCACCACACTGAGATCATTGAATTTGGGCCCGACACGACGATTCAGAAAGTCAGCTAGCGTTTGTGTAGCGCCGATTCGCACTGGCATATCAGTGCCCGGGCGATCAAATGTAAGAATCGCATCAATGTGGTCGGTCTTATCTCCCATGACACTCCCCATATGCCAACGACTACCAAAATAGCCACTGTGGGTGCCGTCAAACACATTAAATTCAAAGGTGTGCCGCCGTTCCTGCTCACTACACCAACGAATCAATTCGCTCATGAGCACCAACCCATCAAGGTTGTATCCATTGAAGATGGTTCCCCGAACAGCGTCAGCAGGGGTGCTCACAAGGATTCGTCTCTCCGATGCGCCAGCGCACAACGCCGTCAGATTGAGACCTTGAAATGACCGAGGTGCTACGTCAACATCCACAATTGCATTCAGTGATTCTCCATAAATCCGGGATAACAACATTTGCCCAGTCTCCCGTGAAATGACTACGGCCGGAATCCGGCTGGGCTGTAGGAGCGTCCCATAAACAAGACCCGGTCGATGGTTGTAGAACACGACCGCCACCGCTCCTTGTTCCGCCAAATCAGCAACCATTTTTTGAAAACGGATAGGCCCACGCTCAACCAAGACAACCGAACCCAACAAGTTATCGGCCTGAACATTTCCGTCGGAATCAACTTCGGCGCTTCTTAGAGGGCCTCTAGCTTTTGTTGCAAGAGAATGCATAAGACCTCGTGAAACAACCCGCACGCCATTTACCCAGAACTTCACAGGCGGAAGTTCAGTCGTAAACGAGGAGAACGGGTACGTGCTCACCTTCGCATCAAAAGAAGAAAAGTCCCGCACGAGTTGGGCGGACAACATCGAGTCCCGAAACGGCACCTCGCTCGCCAAGGATCTATATGCCGACAATTTCTGACTCATTCGTTCCACACGAACAAGTGAAGCGTGAGATCGATCCGGTGCTTGAGACGAAGCTGCACGCGATAGCCCGTGAGAATCTGAGGCCGGGGAAGCCGCCACATTTTGACAAGCCGCAGCAGCCCATGTGGCCATAATGGCCACAAACGCACGTCGGGATATTCGCGTTATCACAGACAAATTTTAGTCACCGAACACCGGTTCTGTAAGAATCCGTTAAGAGAAACCTCCATTACAAACCCCATGCATTTCAGGACGTTTACGTGAACAGGGTGATCGCCTTCCTCTCTGACTTCGGTCTGAAAGACCCGTACGTCGGTCAGGTAGAAACACTTTTGGCTACCAAATCTCGTGCGCGGGTCGTTAACGTCATGCACAACATCCCTCCGCAACATGTAGACCTAGCGGCCCACATCGTGGACGGGACCCTTGGTCTTGTACCTGCTGGGTCTGTAATCCTTGCAGTTGTAGACCCTGGTGTAGGCACCGATCGCCGAGGACTCATTGTTCTTCGCAATGGACGATGGCTCGTCGGGCCTGACAACGGCCTGCTCACACCGCCTGCTGAAAACATTCAGGCGTGGGAAATTAACAATTCATTGGTGGCTCGCCCCCCTGCAATTGACACCTTTCATGCTCGGGACATTTTTGCACCGGTGTCGATCCGGCTACTGGCATACGAACGACCCGAATGGTTTGGACGAAACATACCGGACCCCATACGCATCGCGCGCCCCTCAGCTCACCTCAGAAACGGTATCGCCGAGGGACACATTGTTCATATCGACACCTATGGAAACCTGATCAGTAACATCCCGAGTGCCTTACTTGCAGACACATCTAACGTTCATGTGGTGATAGAGGCTGGATATGGTTCTGAGCGCATCGAGGGCATATCAACCACGTATGGACATGGAACCAGCTTGATCGCCGTGATTGGTAGCTGGAACCTCCTTGAAGTCGCATTGCCCCAAGGATCCGCCGCTGCCTCCCTTGGCATAACAGTCGGCACACCTATCACCGCACACATAGGAACCCCATGAACGGATCTTCGCTTCGCCTTCGTCATAATCAGAGGGAAAATAAACTCGAAACACACTGTGGCGGTCCATCCCACCACAAATCACGTGGTTGTACTCACGCATGCTCCTGACCCTCTCGAAAGAGCCTCAACTCTTCCTCATCGTCGCATTGGCTTTTATCGTGGCAATAACGATCCATGAGGCCAGTCACGCCATCGTGGCAACGTGGCTTGGAGACGATCTGCCTCGGCTACAAGGCCGGGTAACCCTAAATCCACTTCGACATCTCGACCCTCTCGGAACCATCATGATCGCCATCGCCATGTTCGGCTGGGGACGACCCGTGATGGTTAATCCGTATCGTTTGAGGTTCGGTGTACACCGAGGTATGGCGCTGGTTGCTGGCGCCGGCCCGCTCTCCAACCTTTTACTCGCTGCCGTGCTCACACCAACTGCCCGAGAACTTCTATCGACCGGACAGGTGGGCTTGTCGACCTCGGCCATCCTCCTAATCATTCAACTCAACATTGTGCTGGCTATTTTCAATCTCCTACCTCTGCCACCATTGGACGGATTCAGCATCGTCGTCGGGCTTCTACCACCAGAAAGAGCCGCTCAACTCGAAGGTGCTCGAAGATATGGGCCAGGATTACTCCTTGGTCTTTTTCTCGCAATTGCGATTATTCCAGGAATGACCGGTATCATCACCGGGCCAAGCAACTGGGTGTTAGGCCAACTCCTTGGATCTTAGCTATAGAGTCCGCCAAACACTTGCACACATGAACAAGCACGTGCCTATTGAATCAAGAGAGAAAGCATTCGCTTGTCTAAACCTGGACGAGCAAGCCCTCTTCCTACGATTGGCGCCTGCTGACCAACGACATTCACTAACCGTTTTCCGAGCGGCAGTAACTGAACATCCAGATGACTCACACTTGCATGTAGCAAGCCTTTTACACGACGTCGGCAAAGGCCGGCCGTCGCTATTTGAACGAATCGCTTTCTCACTGCTGACAAGCTTTGCGCCATGGATACTCCTAAAATGGGAACAGAAACCCCGAAATAGCGGAACCGGTCGTATTGCTTACCTCCTAAAACACACGGATGACAGTGCCCAACTCGCAGCACTGGCCGGGTCACATCCCGCCGTTGTCGACACCCTCAACTGTTATGGCTTTCGTGAGCATCAATACGGTTCACGACTAGCCCGTCTCGACACCACCCCATGACCACCTCATGGAGCCGGGCCGGCCAATCGAGTGCGCTTGCCTCGTTCGAGATAGACATCCAGGACTTTGAAGGACCTCTTGATCTCCTACTGCATTTAATAGAAAAGCAAGGCCTCGACATCACCGGCGTCTCGCTGCTTGCCGTTACAGACCAGTTCGTTGAGCATGCTCACCAGATCCGAGAACACTACGCTGAAGCAGCCTCAGAATTCCTTCTGGTCGCTTCTCAGCTAGCACTTCTTAAATCCCGAGCCTTACTTCCACAGCCAGACCCCGAGGAAGAAGACGAGGAATCCCTTGACGATATTGCAGAACGTCTTCGCACCTACGCCGCATTTAAAGCTGTCGCCCACGAGCTAGACGAACGCCTTCAAGCGGGTACTGGCTCATTCATCAGAGTTGCCCCGCCAGAAATTGACCCCACGCCTCCAAAGCCTGGAACTGGCGATCTGAGCATATTAATGGCCGCACTCTCGCAACTCGTGCAAAGCAACGACCCCAACCCTACTGCTCTTTCCACACCTGTACGGCGTTTTCACGTCGCCGATAAAATTGACGAGATAGGTGCATTGTTGAGCCAGCACGGCTCAGTGCCGTTCGAGACTGTTGCGAGCACTTGTTCCACGAGAGCCGAATTAATAGCTGCATTCCTTGCCGTACTCCATCTAGTACAGCAGCGAGCAGCCACGGTGACTCAACCGAAGCCTTTCTCATCCATCATCCTGGAAGCCACCTCAGAAGATGACTGACTTCAAACCTTTCGCTTCGCAAGGACACGCATCTGGAAACCCGGATCCAACCCCAGAAGCTATAGAACTGAGCCGCACACTAGAAGGCCTGCTCTTCGTTGCAGACCGAGCCCTTACCCTGGCGGACCTAGCAACCGTCACCGGAAGCACTGAACCAGAGATATCGTCCGCAATACACCTACTTCAAAACCATTACCAGAATCGTGGAATCATCGTGCTGTACCACAATGATTCATACCGCCTTGTGTCGGCGCC
Source organism: uncultured Chloroflexota bacterium (assembly GCA_964522375.1). Lineage (GTDB taxonomy): Bacteria > Chloroflexota > UBA11872 > UBA11872 > UBA11872 > UBA11872. The sequence continues at coordinate 32,928 of CAZFVB010000010.1, read as the reverse complement.
AGACCTTGCCCAATACTGCCGACAGCTTCTTGGCCTTGATGAACGCACACGACTCTCCAGAGCGGCGCTGGAAACCCTGGGTATTGTGGCTTACCGGCAAGGCACAACCCGTATGGAGATTGAAAGAATACGAGGCGTGGATTCAGACAGCGCCCTTGCCACACTCCTATCCCGCAACCTCATAAGAGAGACCGGACGCCTCGAGGGTCCAGGCCGACCTGCTGTGTTCGCTACAACCGACACATTTCTTACTTATTTCGGAATCACATCGCTGAGCGAACTACCTGAGCTGGACCTTCAAAACCTCACCTCCGAAGAACCTTCAGAGGGGTCTTATAGCCCAGATCCACCCTAACGCTTCGTGAACTGTTTGGCTTTGCGGGCCCGAACTAGACCGGGCTTTTTGCGCTCTTTGGCACGAGGATCACGGGTCAACATGCCAGCCTGTTTTAGCCGCGCCCGCCAATCCGGATCCATCCCGACCAGCGCACGGGCAAGGCCGAGTCGAATAGCTCCCGCCTGCCCCTTCACGCCACCACCGGTCACGCGAGCCGACACCCCAACCGTAAGCTCATCAAGCATCCGTAACGGCTCGAGTGCATGAAATCGGTGGTCTGCAGCCGGGAGAAAATCTTCGATCGGTCGACCATTGACCACGAACGGTCCCTGCCCCGGATACACTCGAACCTGGGCGATCGCAGTCTTTCTGCGACCCAGACCATAGTAATAGTTACCATCCAATGTCATGCGGTTACCTCGATAGCCTCTGGCCGTTGCGCTTCATGGTGATGTTCTGAATCGGCATATACACGGAGACGCTTGAGAGCTTTCCGTCCAAGAGCACTCTTGGGGAGCATTCCTCGAACAGCAAACTTGATAACCCTGTCCGGATGCTTTTCAAGCATTACATCAAGCCTGGTCATTCGAATCCCACCTGGATAGCCGCTATGACGCGCGTAATATTTCTGCTCAAGTTTTCGTCCCGTTACTCGAACACTCTTGGCATTAAGCACAATGACCCCCGGGCCAGCATCGACGTTAGGTCGAAAATCGGGCCGATCCTTCCCACGGAGAACATGAGCAATACGTGTGGCTAATCGGCCAAGTGTCTGGCCATCTGCGTCTATGATTACCCACTGTCTATCCTCTTGAGACGTCATTTTCTACCCTGCAAAGAATGGAGTTCGTCACCTACTAGGTGCGGAACATTGTATCGGCTATCTCGGTCTGGATACTGGACATGCAGTAGCGTCAATCCGTTTGCAGGCGCGCAGTCCTGCACCTTAAGACGTAAGCCTGACTTTAACGCGTCTTTTATATCCGAAATCTCCATAACTCCACGACCGACCCGGACAAGATCCGCCACCATTCGTCGAACCATTCGATATAGAAATGCATTTGCCTCTACTTGCAAATGGACGCTGCCACCGACTCGCCAAACAGCAAAATCATGGACACTACGCCAAGTATTCACCTGTCGACCACTTGTGTACGCGTTAAAGTCATGCGTCCCCACAAACTCCTCTGCGGCTAGCCTCATCCGATCAATATCGAGCGGTTGGGAGACATACCACGCCCTATCTCGATCCAAAACCGGGCGAGTCTCTCCTTGATCAATCCGATACCTGTAAACACGACTTACGGCATCACCACGGGGACGAAAACCCTCTTTTGTCGTGGATAACTGCCTAAGCGCCACATCAGCAGGCAAGTGCGCATTTATCGCTCTTTGCAACACGTCATCCGGCAAGTCCGACGAAACACTAAAACAAATCACCTGGCCCTGGGCATGCACACCTGAATCCGTTCGGCCAGCAGCTTCGATCCCTACGCTTGCGGAAACCGACGAGGAAATCGCCGCCTCCAGTGCACCTTGCACAGTACGCGCGCTCGCCTGTCGCTGAAAGCCTCTAAATCCTGTTCCATCGTATTCGACTGTAGCCCGAATGGTGCGAGTCTGCGTCATACGAGCTCAAGCCGCACCTTTGGCGCGCCGTCCCCTAGACGGACTCCCGTTCGCCGGATCCGGGTGTAACCACCGGGCCGGTCAGCATATTGCTCGGCCAACTCAGAAAACAATCGTTCAATAACCTGAGGATCAGGCATTCGAGCTATTGCCTGTCTTCGGGCGTGAAGATCCCCGCGTTTTGCGAGCGTAATGAGACGATCGACATCCCGGCGAATCTCTTTAGCCCGAGCGACTGTTGTCTCAACAGCGCTATGAATAATTAAGGATCGCACCAACCCTCGTTTAAGGGCGCGTCGCTGTGACGGATTTCGGCCCAAATGGCGGCCTTTACGACGATGGCGCACTCCCTATTCTCCATCTTCCGCCGAGGAGACCTCAGTCTTTATCGGAGGATCGCCAACCAAGGTTAGACCTCGTGAGGACAAAGCCTCGCGGATCTCATCAACAAGACGAACGCCCATTCCACGAAGGCCGTAAAGGTCGTCCTCTGACATTTCAGATACTTCCTGTACAGTCTCCACGCCATGGCGTTTCAGACAGTTCATAGCGCGATTGGAAAGCCTAAGATCTTCAAGAGGCTCGCCAGGGACCTCAACCTGCGCAGGCATAAGTGTCGCAGGCTCGACCTCGGTCGTTTCCTGCACTCCGGACACAACTGTAAAAGACTCCACAAGTTGCCGGGCCGCACCACGCAATGACTCCAGCGGGTCCTGGGTTCCATTAGTCCAAATTTTCACGATAAGCCGATCGTATTCCGTGTCACGCCCAACCCGGGCATCCTCAACGTGATATTCACACTTCGTTACTGGGCTAAAAACCATGTCCAATGGGATCACACCGATTGGTTGACCGGATCTTTCTTCGCTACCCACGTAACCAGAACCCGTCTCAACGGTAAATTCCACACGCAGGGTACCCTCTGCAGTTAACGAGGCAAGATGATGATCGACATTTACAATCTCCACCCCACTCGGCAGCTTTATGTCCCGAGCATGGACCTCTGAGGGACCCTCGATCTCCAATTCACATACGCCTGGCTCTGCGTCGTCTGAACGAATGCAAATGCCTTTCACATTAAGCAAGAATTCCACGAGATCTTCACGCATAAATTCCAGCGTGCTGAACTCGTGCAGCGCGCTATCTACCCTTGCGGTAGATATCGCAGCCCCTGGAAGCGAAGACAAAAGAATCCGTCGCAAAGGGTTTCCAAGAGTATGGGCAAAGCCTCGCCGCAAAGGCTCTATTTGAAAATGCCCATAGGTTTCAGTAGTTTCCACGGTCTGAACAGAAGCTTGAACTTCTTCTTCGGATTGGGAAATCTCAGTCGAACCAAGAAACACTGCTAAGCCTTACCTTCCTGTCCGTAAAAACGGACTCGCACAGGCGCTACTGCGCCTATCGCGAATAGAACTCGACGATTAATTGTTCGTTTAAAGAAGCTTCAATTTGTTCGCGCTCGGGGATTGCTGCAACCGTGCCGTCAAACCCGTCCGTTCCTGCGTTCAACCAATCCGGACGACCCAGAGCTTCCGCCCGCTCAAGAGCAGTCTTGATCGAATCAATATCCCTACTCTTGTCCCTGAGGCGAATGTTATCGCCAACAGAAAGAACTGCCGAGGGAATATTGTGCTTTCTACCATTCAGTTCTATATGACCATGCATCACGAGCTGCCGAGCATGCGCACGACTCAAACCTATCCCCAAGCGATACACCACGTTATCCGCACGTAACTCCAACTGTTGCAAAAGGCGCTCCCCCCTAGGGCCACCTTTTTTACCAGCGTCCTGATAATGACGGCGGAATTGTCGCTCCAAGACGCCATAAATCCTTCGGGCCTTTTGTTTTTCACGTAACTGCATAGCGTATTCCGTAGGCCGACGACGGTTAAACGACCCAGATCCTGGGCCACCACGATCGCCACGGCGTTCCATCGCACATTTAGGTGTATGGCATCTATCACCTTTGAGAAAAAGCTTTTCTCCTTCTCGCCGACATAGGCGGCAGACGGGACCGGTATAGCGAGCCATATAGCTAGAAGCTCCTCTTCGTTGCCGAGACTAGACTCGCCGGCGCTTCGGCGGTCTTGGCCCATTGTGTGGAATGGGAGTGATGTCAGAAATACTTGTGACCGCAAGACCTGTGGACTGTAGCGCCCTGACAGCCGCGTCACGGCCAGACCCAGGTCCTTTTACATACACATCAAGTTCACGCATGCCAAAATCCATTGCTCGCTGCGCCGCCTGCTCCGCTGCCTGTTGGGCTGCAAAGGGTGTGCTTTTTCTCGAGCCGCGCACACCAACGGTACCGCCACTTGCTGAGGAGATCGTGTCTCCCACAGGATCCGTGATAGTAATAATCGTATTGTTAAACGTGGCATGAATATGCGCTGCGCCCTTGGGCACAGGACTCCGGTCGCGTCTTCTTGATCGCTCAGCCAAAACTTAACCTCTCTTGATGAGGCGCTTGCGAACACCGACTGTTCGCCGTCCGCCTTTACGAGATCGCGCATTAGTACGAGTACGTTGGCCTCGCGTAGGAAGCCCTATTCGATGTCGAAGCCCTCTGTAGGACCCGATTTCCCGGAGTCTAGCTATGTTGGTTTGCACAGATCGCCTGAGATCACCTTCCACTTGTTGAAGGCCAATCTGATCACGGATCCGCCCAAGTTCAACATCGGTCAGATCGCGAACTGCTGTTCGGGGATCAACATTAGCCTCATCGAGAATCTTTCTGCTGGTTACACGTCCAATTCCGTATATATGCGTAAGCGCAATCAAAACAGCCTTGTCTCGTGGTATATCAACCCCAGCTATACGAGCCATAAATTCTCCGTATTACCCTTGAGCCTGTTTATGTTTTGGATTACTACAAATAACCATCACCCGGCCGCGCCGCCGAATAATGCGACATCGATCGCATCGAGGTTTGACTGAAGCAGATACCCGCATTTATCGCTCCACCCGTTCAGCTCGCATACGCCAGGTTATACGACCGCGCGAAAGATCATACGGCGACAACTGCATCCGAACACGATCTCCAACACCCACCCGAATAAATCGCAAACGCATCTTCCCCGACAGATGCGCCAGAATTGTCTGAGGCTCGTCGCCTGACTCACTGTCACCAGTCGCAATACGAAGCGGCTCGCCATCCGGACCCAAGGGTTTAACCAAAAAAGTCGTGTTTGGCAGGGAATCGACAACTTCCCCCTCAATCTCAATGACCGGCGCCTTATTTGACGCACCTGTCTCAGGGGGCCCGGATTTCTTTGCCGTTGACTTCTTCGAATTCCTTGAACGTGGGTTTGCCATCGCTTTGCTTACGTACCGTCTGTCAGGACACGTGGTCCATCGGTCGTCACGGCAATGGTGTGCTCAAAATGTGCCGACAGGCTCCCATCAGCCGTGCGTGCAGTCCATCCATCGTCATCGAAAACGACATCCGGAGAGCCAATATTGATCATCGGTTCAATAGCCAACGTGGTCCCGGCTTCAAGCTGAAGGCCGGTACCAGCTTGACCAAAGTTTGGCACCTGTGGAGATTCATGCATTGATTTTCCGATACCGTGTCCTACAAAACGTTTGACGACTGTAAATCCAGCTTCCTCAGCAACCATCTGAACCGCTTCTCCAATGTCACCAATGAAACCGCCAACTTTTGACGCATCAATCGCAGCGTCAAGAGCTTTTCGGGTTACATCAAGTAGCCGTTCAGTCGTCGACGACACCTCACCAATGGCGAAGGTGCGAGCAGAATCGGAATGCCAACCGTCAAGTATCACTCCGCAATCTACAGTTATGATATCGCCTTCATGCAGCACCGCGCTACCTGGAATGCCATGAACAATCTCATCATTTATCGAGGCACAAATACTTCCGGAAAATGGCGCCACTCCCTCGGTTCCGGACGGAACGCCTAAAAATGACGGGGTCCCAGCATGATCCCTAATATAGGTCTCAGCCACACGATCCAGTTCCAGCGTCGATATCCCTGGCTCCAAGATGGCGGACACCTCGGATAGCGCGCCGAAAAGGATCTGGCCAGACGCCCGCATCGCGTTAAGCTCGTCCACGCTTTTTGGCCTAATAGGTTGGTTCATAGAAATCTCGTTCTTCTAGCAAGCTTCTTATTCGGTCATAGACCGTGTCCTCCGCACCAACCCCGTCAACCCTCACAAGCACCCCGGCCTCCTCGTAATATTCGATCAATGGCTCAGTCACCGAGTGATAGACGTCCAAGCGATAACGTGCAGTGTCAACGGAATCGTCGCTTCGGCCTCGTAATGCTAACCGGTTAAGAGCTTCGTCGTCGGGGACCGAAATATAAAGCACCACTGTCAAACCAAGTCCAATTCGTTCCAGCAACTCGTCAAACCGTTCGGCCTGACGCCGAGTTCTGGGAAAGCCATCGAAATAGCTATCACAACTCGATGCCTTGACCAAGTATTCCTCGACAACATGCAACACGACTTCGTCGGGAACCAACTGTCCGCTTCGCAAATAGGATTCCGCACGCATTCCAGCCGGAGTCTTGGCCTCCACAGCATTACGAAACAAATCACCGGTTGAAATATGTCGACTATTGGTGCTCGACGTCAGCAGGGCCCCCTGCGTCCCCTTTCCTGCACCTGGCGGACCCAGTAACACCACCACTTTCGATGACTCTTCCACAACAACCCTACCGAATGAATCCTTCGTAGTTGCGCATCATCAATTGAGATTCGAGTTGCCGCATCGTGTCAAGAACCACGCCGACAACGATCAGAAGTCCGGTGCTACTAATTGCGACCGCCTGCGCCCCAGTCACCGTTTGGGCTAAAAAGGGAACCACTGCAATGAAGCCCAAGAACACCGCTCCCGCGACCGTAATTCGATTTACGACGCCAGCCAAATATCGCTGCGTAGGTCGACCCGGCCGAATACCAGGGATAAAACCACCATTCTTCTGCAAGTTTTCTGCAAGATTTTGTTGTTGAAAAACAACGAGGGTGTACACATAGGTAAAGACAATCACAAGAAGAAAAGTAAAGAGCCAGTACACCCCACTGGTGGGACTTAAAGCCGATGCAATCGCCCCAGCAGCATTAGCAACCCAATCAATCTCAGAGCTTTCAAAATAACTTGCGACTGTCCCGGGCAGCAACATAAGTGAAAACGCAAAAATCAAAGGGATCATTCCAGCTGAATTAACTTTAAGGGGGATATGGGTACTTTGCCCACCGTACATTCGGTTGCCACGAACTCTCTTCGCGTACTGAACAGGAATTCGCCGTTGCGCTTCTTGGACAAAAACAATAGCTGCGATCATCATCAACCCAATAATCACCACCGCAACAAAGCCTCCAATGTTTTCTCCCGAAAACAATGATTGGCCCAGCGCAGCAGGCGCACCAGCAACTATTCCAGCAAAGATGATTATGGACACGCCGTTACCGATACCATTTTCGGTAATCAACTCCCCCATCCATAAGAGAAACATTGTTCCCGCTGCCATCACAATTAGCATGACCACAATGTCAAAAGCCCCGAGGTTCGGCGAAAGCAGGCCTTGTTGGGCAGAGCGCAGAATCTGGATCTGCCCAAACCCCTGAAGCATCGCGAACGGAATCGTCGCTAGTCGAGTCCACTGAGCAATTTTTCTTCGCCCTGATTCACCTTCCTTTGAAAGTTCTTGGAGTGGCGGGATCAAGGGAACAAGAACCGTTGAAGCAATGTTCGCAGTCACATATGGGTAGACCCCCAACGCCACAACCGAGAAATTCTCAAGAGCACCCCCGGACAACAAATTCATAAAACCTAGCAGTTGATTACCTGCAAAAAACTCGCCAAGAAGCTCGGTGTTCACTCCTGGCAATGGAATATGAGCCACGAATCTAAACACGACCAAAAGACCGACGGTGAATAGAATCTTTCGCCTGACGTCGGGGAGCTGAAATGCGGCGATCGCCGACTCAATCAACCGCCAAGCTCCTCGATTGTTCCTCCCGCCGCCTCAATTTTCGCTTTCGCCGCTTTTGAAAACCTTGGCGCCCGGACGGTTAGCTTTTTCTCAAGTTCACCATCGCCAAGAATTTTAAACAGGCCAGCTTGAATAATTCCTTTTCCAATCAGCTCTTCAGGGCCAACTGTAGATCCATCGGTAAAGACATCCAACTGCCTGACGTTTAGTGTTTGGTATTCCTGCCTAAATCGGGCATTCGTAAAGCCACGTCTACTTGGAAATCTCATAAGCAGACGAGTCTGACCTCCCTCGAAGCCCGGATAGGCCACGCCTTTACCACTTCGAGCACCTTGGCCTAGAGTGCCTCGGCCAGCCGTCTTGCCAAGGCCTGAACCTTCGCCGCGACCAACACGTCGCCGTCGCTTATGGTTAGGACCTGCTGCACTAATCTCATGAGGCTTCATACGTTGTTGTCCTCGGAACTATCTGGGTTAACCTCAACCAGGTGTTGAACCACCGAAACCATCGCCCGAACCTCCGACGTGTCTGGACGAACCGATTCACGACCGATTGACCCCAAACCTAGAGCAGCTAATGTGCGTCGTTGACCCTGCTTTGTCCCAATCGTACTTCTCGTCTGACGAATCCGTATCTCAGCCATCTGACGGCGCACCGACAGGAGACCGGCGACGGGCTATGGCTTCTTCAGGAACCTGAAGTTCGCCAAGACCCAGAACCGTCGCGCGGACAACATTTACTGCGTTGGTAGATCCAATTATTTTGGTCAGCACATTCTTAACGCCCGCCAATTCGAGAACCGCTCGAACAGCTCCCCCGGCAATCACGCCGGTCCCGGGACCGGCTGGCCTTAAAACCACTTTCGAGGCTCGAAACCTACTTTCCGCATAGTGGGGAATTGACCCATCTTCTGTTAAAGGGATTTCGATCAGGGACCGTCGGGCTCTTTCCTGACCTTTTCGTATCGCATCCACAACCTCATTTGCTCGACCAATCCCAACACCTACCCGACCACGCCTATCCCCGACTACAACGATCGCGTTGAAGCCAAAACGTCGACCACCTTTAACAACCTTGGCCACACGATTAATACGCACCACGCGATCTTCGAGCCTTGAACCATCACGCTCAAGTCCTAATGAATCTCGCCGGCCACGATTATCATCACGTTCTATCGTCATAACACTACTCCAGCGTCCCTTACGGCATCCGCCAACGCCTTAACCCTGCCGTGATAACGGTTCCCACCACGATCAAAAACTACAGCGCCTATATTAAGTTCAGTGACGCGCGAAGCAATCAATGCACCTACCTCAGCCGCCTGTCCCATCTTGTCACCACCGCTATGTTGTTTTGAGCATGCCGCCGCTAATGTGCGACCCGACTCATCATCGATAACTTGTGCATAAATATGCTTGAGACTTCTGTAAACAGCCAGACGCGGCCGTTTAGGACTTCCCACTATGCGTTGTCTCAATCGCTGATGGCGTCTACCTCTAGCGGAACGTCGAGATGCGCTCGGAGATTTACGGTTACCCATATTAGGCTGGAGCCCCTACTGCCGCCGCAGACTTTCCAGGTTTACGTTTCACAACTTCACCTTCATACCGGACCCCATGGCCCTTATAAGAATCGGCAGGTCTTATGCTCCGCAGCTCAGCTGCTACTTGGCCAACTAGTTGTTTATCAATCCCTTTGACAACCACATGGGTTTGATCCGGAATATCGAACTCAATCCCCTCGGGTGCGTCTCGTCTTTGGGGATGCGTGAAGCCCAGCTGGAGGTCGAGTGTCTTCCCCTGCATTTGTGCTCGATATCCAGTGCCCCGTATCTCTAGCCGCTTTTCATAACCAGCAGTAACACCGTGCACCATGTTGAAAAGCAGTTGACGGGCCAGCCCATGGGCAGCCCTAGACCCAGGTTCATCATCGTGACGATTCACCAAAACCTGATCTTCCTCTTGCCGAAAAACTATGTTCCGCGGCATTAGCTGAACAAGCTCACCCTTAGGGCCTTTAACCGTCGCTCGATTGTCATCATCAATTGTTACGGCTACGCCATCGGGAATATCTACTGGGACTTTTCCTATTCGTGACATATCAATTACCAGACAAAACAAAGGACTTCGCCGCCAAGTCGTCGCTTAGCAGCCGCAGGCCCTGTCATAACACCTTGAGAAGTCGAAATAACCGCCGTACCTATACCGCCCATTACTCGAGGAATCTCCCGGGACCTGGTGTAGACACGAAGGCCGGGACGACTAACACGTTTAGCACCTCGAAATGTGGGCGTACCATCCAAATATTTCAATTTAAATTCAAGCCATGAGAGATGGCCTTGCTCACTAACATTCATCGCCTCAACAAATCCCTCTTCCACCAATATCGAGCCGAGTCGCTCCTTACTTGCTGAACGAGGAACACGAACCACACTGTGCCGAGCAGCGGCACCATTACGAAGACGAGTCAACATGTCAGCGATTGGATCAGTCATTTGAGTTTTACCAACTAGCCTTGGTCACACCAGGTACATGACCCTTAACAGCCAGGCCCCTGAAACAAATACGGCACACGCCAAATGTTCTCATATATGCACGGGGTCTCCCACAAAGACGACACCGATTGCGATAACGAACCTTATGGCGAAGCTTCCGTCCTCGAATGGAGGTTGATTCAAAATTCGGATCCAAGAAAGCCTTGTGTTCACGCTTCCATTTTTCAATCTTTGACTTCTTTGCCATAGCTTCCCCTTAAGCTGCCTCTTCAATGCGTTCAAAAGGCAGACCCAGTAGCTCCAAAAGCCGAAACGACTCCGCATCGGTCTGAGCCGTCGTCACAATAACGACTTGCAGCCCTCGAATTCTATCGATCTCATCGTAGTCAATCTCTGGGAAAATCAACTGTTCAGAGATCCCCATAGAGTAATTGCCACGTCCATCAAAAGCCTTCCGGGAGACTCCTCGGAAATCCCTCAACCTCGGCAACGCAACGGACACCAGACGATCAAGGAACTCGTACATCCGGACGCCTCTAACAGTCGCCTTGACTCCTACGCGCTCTCCCTCCCTCAACTTAAATGCTGCGACGCTCTTCTTAGCACGCGTAACCACCGGGCGCTGACCCGTAATTGTCGCAACATCTCGAACCGTGTTCTCCACGGCCGAATCGTTTTCAAGAGCTTCCCCCAAACCAACATTAACCACGATCCGGTCAAGTGCTGAAGCCTCATGGAGGTTGGTATACCCAAATTCCGACATAAGCTGGGGGCGAATCTCACTTCGATATCGATCAAGAAGGCGAGACATCAGTCGTCAACCTTTTCGTTGCATTTTCGACAGTGGCGACTTTTCGACCCATCATCGTTGACACGAACACCCACTCTGGAGGTCTGGTCACAACTCGCACATACATATATGACGTTAGATGAATGCACCGGTGCATTGAACTCAATAATCCCAGCAGGCTGTCCCATCGCACGGGGCTTCGCATGCCTCTTTCTCAGGTTGACCCCTTCGACAATGACGCGACCGTTAGAAGGGATTACGCGTTCAACAACACCACGCCTACCAGCATCACGACCCTGAAGAACCTCCACCGTATCTCCCTTACGTATTCGGAATTTTCTGTGGGCCATCGTTACAGCACCTCTGGAGCAAGGGAAACGATCCGCATAAACTTTCTATCCCGTAACTCCCGCCCCACTGGGCCAAAGATGCGGGTTCCTCTAGGAACTTCCCCTTCCAGCAAAACCGCCGCATTGTCGTCAAAACGTATGCGCGAACCATCCGGCCGACGGTATTCCTTGTTCACACGAACAACTACTGCTTGAACCACGGAACCCTTAGGAACTGCGCTGTTCGGAGCAGCTTGCTTCACGCTCGCAACGATAACGTCCCCGACGGTAGCGTATCTCCTGGTCGAACCACCCAGAACACGAATGCACATAAGCTCACGCGCCCCAGTGTTGTCTGCGACTTTAAGACGACTTTGTTGTTGAATCATCGTCTTGTGCCCCTTCAGGCTCAGTGGTACCAGGATTGGCGTCGGTTTTATCGTCGTCATTCACAACATTCATGTCGTCCTGTCCGGAGACATCTTCACCCAATATCTCCGGAGCAACAGAAGCGTAAACCGCTTCTTTTTCTTCCACAGACAACTCGCTACGTTCACGAACGTCAAACAATCGCCAGCGTTTTCTACGGCTTATAGGCCGAGACTCTTCAATCTCGACCACATCACCTATCCGACATGTGTTTTCAGGGTCATGGGCCATCAAGCGACGCCGGACTTTAAATGCCTTCCCGTAAAGCCTGTGGCGCTGAACGGATTCGATTTCGACCACAATTGTCTTGTCTGCGCGGTCGCTAGTTACCCGCCCGACTCGACGGGACCTGTCACCTCCTGGCATACCTATCCACGCTCCCCTGATTCGACTGTAACTAGTTCACGCTCCCGCAGAACGGTTAGCATTCGCGCAACTTCCTTCCGAACCTGGCGTAACCGTGACGTGTCTGGAAGCTGCAGCGTCGCATGTTGAACCCGGAGCCGGAGCAATTCTTCTTTAGTTTCCGTGACCCGAGAAACAAGCTCATCCTCGCTTAGACCACGAAGTTCATTCATATCAGCCAACAACAACCTCCGCATCTCGAGAAACCACACGGGTGCGGACAGATAGTTTGTGGGAGGCCAATCTAAGAGCCTCTCTAGCCATCTCCTCTTCCACGCCAGCCAGTTCAAAAATGATCCTGCCAGGCTTAACCACAGCAATCCACTTTTCCACATTTCCCTTTCCACTGCCCATACGGACCTCAGCAGGTTTTTCGGAAACGGGTTTGTCAGGAAAGATACGAATCCACACTTGACCTGACCGTTGAATTGCCCGGGTTATCGACCGACGGCCGGCTTCAATCTCCCTGCTGTCAACCCACCCAACAGTTGTGGCCTGCAAACCGAACTCGCCTGAGTCAAGCGTACTACCACGCCTAGCCTTACCCCTCCGTCGCCCACGATGAGCCTTTCGAAATTTAGTCCTTTTAGGCATCAGCATGATCTAGGTCCTCGCCCCAGTTCTGCGCCCGGCCGGAGATGGCCGTGAGACCTGCTCGCTCAACAATTCGGCCTGCTCCCGCACGTTGCCTCGATGGACCCACGCCTTTACTCCTATCCGACCAGCGGTGGTTCGAGCTTCGGTAAGGCCATAATCAATATTTGCATCTAATGTCTGTAGGGGCACCGTCCCAAGAAGTTCAAACTCGGTCCGCGACATTTCACGGCCTCCGAGACGTCCGCTCACCATGATCTTCACACCCTCAGCACCGGCTCGAATTGTCCGTTCTGCCGTCATCTTGATAGCACGACGGAAGGACACACGGCGCTCAAGCTGGTCTGCAACATTCCGAGCCACGAGAAACGCATCCAGTTCAGGTTGATCTATCTCCCGAACATCCACAACCACTCGCTTACCCGTTTGCTTTTGAATCCGCCTCTGAATTTCCTCCCGATTACTTCCACCGCGACCAATCACAATTCCAGGCCGCGCTGTGTGAATAACAACGCGCGCCTGACTAACGTTTCGCTCAATTTCTATCCTTGAAACCCCCGCACCAAAACTCCCGCGTCGTCGACCACCACCACCACGCCGTGAATCGCGACCGCCAGGAGCCTCAAGATATTTCCGAACGAGTTTTCTTATTTCGATATCCTCAAGCAATAGCGCCGTGTAGTCACGATCCGCATACCACGTACTTTCCCAGCGGGTTGTATGTCCTAGCCGATATCCAATTGGATGAACTTTTCGCCCCATGTCTAAATCACCGATCCTCTACCACTACAGTAATGTGACCGGACCGTTTCCGATATAGCCCCGCCCGGCCACGAGCTTTAGCCCGGAACCTGCGAAGAGAAGGGCCATCGTCAATCGTTACGGTGCTCACGTGAAGAGCGCCACGATCCAGAGCATAATTGTTTTCAGCATTCGCTACAGCCGATTTGACAACCTTCGTAATCGCGTCAGCCGCTCGATTCGGCATAAACGCTAGCATCGCCAAAGCCTCCTCTATGCCAAGCCCTGCAACCTCACGAGCGATTGCACGACCCCTGCGAGGCGACATTCGAACATATTTGGCTGTTGCAGAAACCTCCACGGATTACGCTCCCATCGGTGCCGTCGACCGAGCGTTCGAGTGATTTCTAAACGTTCGCGTCGGAGCAAATTCGCCAAGGCGATGCCCAACCATATTTTCTGTTAGGTACACCGGTATGTGCCGACGACCATCGTGTACCGCGATCGTCAACCCCACCATTTCCGGGGTGATCGTGCTCGCTCTACTCCACGTTCGAATCACTTGCTTAGAACGACTTCTACTCGCCTCAGCAACCTTTTTTTCGAGCTTCGGGTGAATGTACCAACCCTTTTTTGTACTCCGAGACATTACAACCTACCTATTCCGTCTTCTAATGATGAATTTATCGCTTCGCCGACGCCCGAGCCGCGTCTTCCTCGTAGCCGGTTTCCCCCACGGTGTCTTTGGACCAGGCATACCAACAGGCGCCTTGGCTTCACCACCGCCATGCGGATGATCATTCGGATTCATCGCAGCACCACGAACATGTGGACGTCTCCGACGCCATCTCATTCGTCCGGCCTTCCCAGCCGACTGATTACTGTGATCCACATTTCCAACGCGACCAACTGTAGCCATGCACTTAGCGGGAACCTGCCGCATTTCGCCAGACGGTAACCGCAGGGTTGCAAGCCCACGATCCTTAGCCATCAGCTGGCAAACCATGCCTGCGGAGCGAACAAGTTGAGCACCTCGGCCAGGAGTTAACTCTACAGCATGGATCTCAGTACCAGCTGGAACTTGCTCAAGCGGCATCGCATTACCCGCAGTAGGCTCGACGCCGGAACCCGACAAAATCTCCTGCCCTTCAGTCACGCCAACCGGTGCCAATATGTACCGCTTTTCCCCATCACGGTAATGGAGCAATGCAATATGGGCGGACCTGTTCGGGTCATACTCAATACTCGCAACGACGGCTGGCACACCATCCTTGTTTCGTAGCCAGTCGATCACCCGGTATCTTCGACGTGCACCACCTCCCCGATGGCGAACAGTCACTCGACCAGTATTGTTCCGACCCGCATGCCTCTGAAGAGGTCTAAGCAACTTCTTTAGCGGAGACTTTCCCGACAACTCCTCATTATCCACCGCCACATAGGCCCGCCTACCTGGTGAAGTAGGGTTAAAGTTCTTTAAACCCATAGATCAAGCACCTGGCACAATCTCTATACTATGGCCCTCACCAAGCGTCACAACAGCCTTGCGCCAATTAGATTTATGGCCTTGAGAACGCCCGTATCTCCGAGGCTTCCCACGCACATTCATCACGTTCACAGAGTCCACTTCCACATGGAACATAGCTTCGACAGCACGCGCGATCTCTAACTTTGGTGCACCCACTCTAACTTCGAACGCGTATTTACGTTGCTCGGCAAGACTCGTTGATTTCTCGGTCACTATCGGCTTCACAATTACATCAGCAGGATTCACGACATTACCCTCTTACGCAAGAGCGCCAAGGCATCCTCACTGGCAACAATGTGGTCTGCAACCGCGGCCTCATAAAAACTGATGGAGTCAGCACGAACCACTTGAACGTTCGGAATGTTTCGAGAAGACCGCCGCAATCCTTCCGGCGGTTCTACGTCGACCAGCAGAATTCGACCTTGCAGTCCAGCCGCCTCAATCCATTCAGCACGTTCCTTGGTCTTAGAAAAGTCACCCCACGAATTAGCCACGCTGATACAACCAGAGTCGGTCATAGCCGCCAAAACACCTCGCACAGCACTTTTCCGTTCACGCCTGCTCATTCTGGCTCGGATTTGACGAGGCCGAGGACCGAAAGTCACGGACCCCCCTCTTCGAATCGCAGAGCTGGCACTACCTGCCCGAGCTCTGCCGGTACCCTTCTGCCGGTAAAGCTTTGCCGTGCTACCCGTCACTTCAGATCGACTCTGTGTACTCGATGTGCCTTGGCGTTGATTGGTTGCATGAGTCTCCAGCGCACGCTTCAATAGCTCGGGATGCACGTCTGGCAACCCAAAACCACCCTTCCCGAGCAAAACTATGTCACCGTTGCTGCCTGCTTTATGAGCCATCATCTGAACCCCGTGTTGAGGCCGCAGCGGGCCCAACAGTTACGATTGAATTTTTCGGCCCAGGCACCGACCCAACAACCA
>CAZFVB010000010.1:0-16658 GCA_964522375.1 uncultured Chloroflexota bacterium | reverse complement strand
TCAATAAATGGTGAACGAATAACGGTCCACGATTTACGTTCGGTTGGCAGGGGGATTGGCCCACGAACATCCGCCCCAGTCCTACCAGCGGTTTCGATAATACGTCTTGCCGCATCATCTAAAACTCGGTGATCGTAGGCCTTCAGACGAATACGAATGCGTTGAGCCGGGGATTGTCTTCGGGAACGCGGAGACGACTTTGGACGTCCCCCCGACGCTTCGGAAGTCTTGCTCACCGGATTTCTGGATCGAGAATCTGCCATAGACTTACTTGATTACCGAAGTCACAACACCGGCCCCGACAGTTACCCCACCCTCACGAATGGCAAAGTTGACGCCATCCTCAAGCGCGATTGGCTGATGCAAACGAACGGTCATTTCCACGTTGTCGCCCGGTACAACCATCTCGGTACCATCAGGTAATTCGACCTCACCGGTCACATCAGTGGTTCGGATGTAGAACTGAGGTCGATAGCCTGAGAACACTGGTGTGTGCCTACCACCCTCGTCACGAGTTAGCACATACACCTGTGCCTTGAACTCGGTATGCGGGGTGATTGAACCTTTCGCTGCGAGCACCATGCCCCGCTGGACCTCGTCACGTTCAATACCACGAATCAGGCAACCCACATTGTCACCCGCGACACCCTCGTCCAGAGTCTTTCGGAACATCTCGACTCCGGTGACTACCCTTTGATCGATAGACTCACTCATGCCGACGATGTCGATTTCGTCACCAGTATTGACCTTCCCACGCTCCACACGGCCCGTAACCACCGTACCGCGCCCTTTGATACCAAAGACGTCCTCGACGGGCATCAGGAACGGCTGATCCACCGGCCTGTCAGGCATAGGAATGTATGTATCAACAGCTTCCATCAACTCAATAATTGGTTTGAACTCTGGAGCATCGATATCAGTACTCTCTGATTCGAGAGCGGCCAGGCCACTCCCGTGAATGATGGGAGCATTGTCCCCATCAAAATCATACTTGTTTAGAAGGTCCCGCAATTCCAGCTCAACCAACTCCACCAGCTCCTCGTCGTCGACCAAGTCCACCTTGTTAAGGAAAACCACGATAGCTGGAACATCCACCTGCCTCGCAAGAAGGATGTGTTCAAAAGTCTGCGGCATGGGCCCATCATCTGCACCGACCACGAGAATCGCACCATCCATCTGGGCAGCACCAGTAATCATGTTCTTAATATAGTCGCGATGCCCAGGAGCATCGATGTGAGCATAGTGACGGCTCTCCGTCTCATACTCAGCATGAGTGATGGAGATCGTGATGCCACGCTCCTTCTCCTCTGGAGCACGATCGATCTGGTCAAAAGCCATGAACTCCGCCGTTCCACGGAGGGCAAGAACCTTGGTGATCGCTGCCGTCAAGGTTGTCTTACCGTGATCGACATGACCAATCGTCCCAACATTCACATGAGGCTTCGTTCGTTCAAATTGTTCCCGTGCCATTCGCTCCTCAGCTCCTACTCGTACACATGAGCCACTACGAAACGGGCTCTAATATTCCGTCCGCGGAATCCACACGACGTGACACCGCGTAATGAGAAAACTCCATCGAGAACGTCCCGCGACCCTGAGTCGCCGAACGCAACTCGTTAGCGTACCCGAACATTGTGGCTAGGGGTACCTCTGCGTTGACTATATGAGAGCCCACGCGAAGATCTGTCCCATGAATATTGCCACGTTTTGCGGCAAGACCAGCCAAAACATCGCCAACATATTCTTCGGGCACCACAACCTGAACCGTCATCATAGGCTCCATCACATCGGTTCGCGCTCTTTTGAGAGCATCTTCAACGGCCATGGAGCCCGCTATCTCAAAAGCAATTTCCGATGAATCGACTTCGTGAAAAGATCCATCTACAACTGTCACTTTAACGTCCGTAACCTCAAGCCCATGAGGGCCACTTTCCAGTCCCCGCTTAACGCCACGCTCCGCTGCAGGAATAAACTGGATCGGTATTGCCCCACCAACAATCTTTCTTCCGACTTCGACTCCCGTACCAATCGGGAGAGGCTCGAGAGCAACTGAAACATCGCCAAACTGGCCCCGTCCGCCTGACTGCCGAACAAATCGTCCACGGCCAGAGGATTCCTTTCTCGGCCGCTCGCGATAGGAGACCTGAGGACGTCCAATGTTTGCCTCGACTCGGTACTCCCGGAGCAACCGGTCAACAATAACTTCCAGGTGCAGCTCGCCCATTCCAGCTATCAGGGTCTGACCTGTCTCCTTGTTACCACTAATACGAAAAGTGGGGTCCTCCTCGCTTAGGCGCCGAAGAGCATCAACAATCTTGTCTTGATCAGCTCGGCTTTTGGGTTCTATCGCAATAGTCACCACGGGCTCCGGAAACGCGATGGATTCAAGCACCAGCGGACTTTCGGGATCGGACAACGTGTCCCCGGTATTCGCCGAGCGAATACCGACGGCAGCAAGGATGTCGCCGAAGCGAATAGCACCCTTAACTTCTTCACGTTCATCCGCATGCATTCTCAGAACGCGAGTTAAGCGCTCCCGCTTGTTAGCCGTCGTGTTGAGCACGGTTGACCCGGGTTCGATTGAGCCAGAATAGACTCTGAAATATGCAAGTTTTCCGGCGTGTGGGTCAGCGACAATCTTGAACGCGATAGCGGAAAATGGATCCTCTTCTGCTGGGTGCCTCTTTTCCTCTTCCCCAGTACTTGGATTAACACCTTCGATTGGTGGCATGTCCAAAGGCGAAGGTAAAAAATCCGTAATTGCGTCCAGCAACGGTTCGATACCTTTGTTACGAAGGGCTGTGCCAGCAAGCACTGGGACTCCCTGAACCGACACCGTAAGTTTCCGAATGGCGGCCTTGAGCTCGTCTACCGAAAGCTCTTCGCCTTCCAAGTACTTAACAGCAATATCGTCGTCAATTTCCGCCAACGATTCCACCATGTTTTCTCTGGCCTCGATCGCAAGAGCCAACATGTCGTCCGGAACTTCGCCACGTTCCGGCGTGCTCAACTCCTTGTCAGACCACGTAACCGCCTGCATTTCAACGAGATCAACAACCCCCCGAAACTCGTCTTCTGCACCAATTGGGATTTGTATGGGCACCGGATTTGCTCCAAGGCGTTCTCGTACGGACTCGACCGACATGGAAAAATCAGCACCCCTCCTATCCATCTTGTTGATAAATGCCACACGAGGAACACTGTATCGATCGGCCTGACGCCACACAGTTTCGGACTGCGGCTCCACACCATTCACCGCGTCGAAAACAACGACACCGCCGTCAAGAACTCGCAACGACCTCTCAACCTCCGCCGTAAAATCTACATGTCCAGGCGTATCGATGATGTTGATTTGATAGTCGTTCCATGAGGCCGAAGTTGCCGCAGCAACAATCGTGATGCCACGTTCCCGTTCTTGCGCCATCCAATCCATCTGCGCATTACCTTCATGGACCTCACCAACGCGGTGAATACGCCCACAAAAAAACAGGATTCTCTCAGTGGTCGTTGTTTTGCCTGCGTCAATATGCGCAATTATCCCGATGTTGCGAGTACGTGCAGTGTCAGTCTTCGTCATAATCTTTTTCTGCAGTGGCTAATTAGTACGCGTAAATCGCGAAAGCTCTATTTGCTTCAGCCATTCGATGGACGTCATCACGGCGGCGAACAGCGCCACCCTGTCCATCCGCAGCCTCGAGCAGTTCCGCCGCTAACCGTTCACGCATAGATCTACCGGCTCTACTCCTCGAACTGTCAATAATCCATCTAACCGCAAGCGAATAACGACGATCTCCGCGAATCTCGACTGGAACTTGGTAATTCGCTCCACCAACACGACGCGGCTTCACTTCAACTTGGGGCATCACGTTGCGCACAGCATTTTCAAAAACATCTATGGCTGGTGTGCCCGATCTCTCTTCAACGAGATCGAAAGCCCCGTACACAATCGACTGGGCCACCGACTTCTTTCCACTAGTCATAACCTTGTTAATAAACCTCTGGACCGTACGATTGTTGAATCGAGGGTCGGGCGGTATCACTCTCTTGTCAGGACGATTACGTCGCGACATCAGCTATCCGCTCCAAGTCGATGGTGTATATCTAGGCCCATGGGTCGAGTCATCGGTTAAGTTTCGGGCTAGCCGCCTCGTTTTGTCCCATATTTAGATCGACTTCTCCGCCGACCATCGACACCGTCCGCATCAAGAGTACCCCGCACAATGTGATACCTAACACCTGGCAAGTCACGTACGCGCCCTCCACGAATAAGAACCACGGAGTGCTCCTGCAGTCTATGCCCTTCACCAGGTATGTACGCCGTAACTTCAATCCCGTTTGATAGCCGAACCCTCGCAACCTTGCGCAATGCGGAGTTTGGCTTCTTTGGCGTCACTGTACGCACTATCGTGCACACACCACGCTTCTGAGGAGACCCCTGATCACGTTGCATGCGACGCCGCAAACCATTGTAGGCGTAGTGCAACGCAGGCGCAGTAACCTTGCCTTTGCGCTTCTTTCGGCCCTTACGGACCAATTGATTAATTGTTGGCACAAACTACCTTGTTTCTAAAAAGTTCAGAAAAATAACCCATGACAACACAAGGTTGGCTTGGGTTGATCAAAGCTATCACCGACCGGTTTCATCGTCAACGACTTTACCCTTTTCTTCGGAGTCAGAATCAACAACCGAGGTCTCGTCAACAGAATCCTCAGCCGCCTGTAAAAATCCCGAAAACTCATCGCCGTCTTTCACTCCGGAAGTGTGGTCGATTCCAGCAAGCAGCTCGTCCTCTCCCGAATCCCCGGAGCCCTGTTCACCTTCGGACGACTTCACTGAACCGTCACCCGAACCGCCCGACTCAGCTAGTGAGTCCATAGGAAGACCTTCAGACATGTCCATAGCCTCGGTGTCAATCAAAGCCTCCGTGGCCGAAGCGGTCAATTCAAGATCGTTCTTACGATCCCAACCACTACCAGCAGGGATAAGTTTTCCGATGATCACATTCTCTTTAAGACCATGAAGGTTGTCAGTCTTGCCCTCAACCACTGCTTCTGTTAGCACTCGCGTTGTGTCTTGGAATGACGCCGCAGCCAAGAAACTCTCATTATTCAAGGAAGCCTTCGTTACACCAAGAAGAACCGAGTGCGAGGTGGCAACCCTGCCTCCGCCATCCCGAACCTCCTCATTACGCTCAGCAAACACTGAACGGTCAACTAATGTCCCAGGGAGAAAGTCTGTATCCCCCGCAAGGTCGACAACCTCACGTCGAAGCATTTGCCTGATGATGATTTCAATGTGCTTGTCATTAACAGCCACACCCACCATCCCATAGGTCTTTTGGACTTCGTAAACAATATATTTCTGAAGAGCCTCGCGACCACGTAAACGAAGAATATCCTGAGGGTTAAGCGCGCCTTCAGTAATTTGGTCGCCCTTGCGTACAAGCTGACCACTCTGCACCAGGATTTCGGCCGCCGACGACATCGGATATTCACTGACATCTTCGACTTCAGATCTCAAAACGATTTTGCTCTTCTTAATTTCGACAACACCTTCAGCGGGGGCAGAAATTCCAGCATCAGAAACTTTGGCCAAGGCCCGTTTGCTTATCGTGTTTGACTTGCTCTTAGCTTTTCGCTCTAACAGCTCTTCAGCCACTTCCCGAGGCAGGGCCAATGTGGCGCCACTCGCCACCAAATCACCGTCTTCAACTATCGGAACCATTCCCTTGCCCAGATGTTCTTCGTAATCCCTAACATGGGATGACACAACCCGAACTCGAACCTGATCATCGTCCTCAACTATTTCGATGGTGCCGTCAAGGTCACTCATGACGGCAACACCCTTAGGCACACGAGCCTCGAAAAGCTCTTCTACCCGGGGCAATCCTGCGACAACATCCAAACCTTCAACAGTCGCGATTCCACCCAAGTGAAAGGTTCTCATTGTCAACTGTGTAGCCGGCTCACCCATCGATTGAGCCGCGATAATTCCGACGGCCGCACCCTCAGCAACCAATTCATGACGAGCAAGGTCCATTCCGTAACACATCTGGCACACTCCGCGAGCATTCGCGCAGGTCATAGGTGACCGAACTAGCGCTGAGAGCACACCAGCCTCATCAATCTGTTTTACCAAAATATGATCAATGAGGGTTCCAACAGGAATCACTATCTCCCCTGTATCGGGATTGACGATAGGCTCTGCTGGGAAGCGACCGAAACACCTTGTTCCTACCGAATTAAGGACGCCATCAGGGTCAGGCTCCACCGGCACACCGCCTGTTGACCCACAATCGTCACCCATCACGATCACGTCTTGGGCCACATCAACAAGGCGCCTTGTGAGATATCCACTGTCGGCTGTACGCAGCGCGGTATCGGCCAATCCCTTTCGGCCTCCATGCGTCGATATGAAGTATTCAAGCACCGACATTCCTTCTCGGAAATTTGCCCTAACCGGCATTTCAATAATGGCCCCGGTAGGATTGGCCATAAGCCCTCGCATGCCAGATATCTGTCGGATTTGATCAAAATTACCCTTGGCGGCACCCGAATTACCCATCATGAACACAGGACTCATCGGATCCAAGTTTGTCTCAACAGAACTAGAAACTTCTGCCATAGCATCGGTCCAGTTCTTCACCGTAAGTTGATACCGTTCCGCATCGGTAATAAGACCTTTATCAAAATTATCCTTAACCACGCCAACGGCCGCGTTAGTCTTTGCCAAAACATCCTTTTTCACCTCTGGAATTTGAAGATCCCAGATGCCAACGGTCACGCCAGATTTAGTGGCCCACAACATACCGAGGGTCTTGAACTGGTCAGCCACGTCGCTCGTAGCGTCCATCCCAGCGGTATAAAAGACACCTTCTATCACACGGGACAACCCACGCTTATCGAGCCGCTCATTCACAAAACGAAGTTCCCGAGGAAGGGCTTGGTTCAGCATGATCCTTCCCACCGAAGTCTCCACAAAGGACTCGTCACCCCGTCCCACTTCCTCAACAGGGAAATCCTCAGGTGTTACCCGAATCTTAATCTTCGCCTGAAGGTCAACCGCCCCATGTTCATATGCAAGGACAGCGTCTTCAAAGCCAGCAAAGGATTTACCTTCCCCTAATGCAGAATCCTTGGTCTCAGTCAGGTAATAGCACCCAAGAACCATGTCCTTGGTAGGACTGATGATCGGAGCACCATCGGATGGAGAAAGGATGTTCCGGGTGCTCATCATTATCTCCCGGGCTTCCTCCTGGGCGACACGGCTCAATGGAACATGCACGGCCATTTGGTCACCATCGAAATCAGCATTAAACGCCGTACAGACGAGCGGGTGAATCTGGATAGCACTACCCCGCACCAGAATGATGTCAAAAGCTTGTATACCAAGCCGATGCAACGTCGGAGCTCTGTTCAACAAAACGGGATGGTCCTTAGTAACCTCCTCGAGTGCGTCCCAGACCACAGATTCAGGATGTTCCACCATCCGTTTAGCACTCTTGATGTTGCTGGCATAGCCATAATCAACCAACTTGCGCATTACAAATGGCTTGAAAAGCTCAAGCGCCATCTTCGTCGGAAGTCCGCATTGATTAAGCTTCAGGTGTGGACCGACCACGATCACCGATCGGCCTGAGTAGTCGACCCTCTTACCAAGTAGGTTTTGACGGAAACGGCCTTGCTTACCTCTTAGCAAGTCACTAAGAGACTTATACGCGTGATTAGAGGACCCCGTCACAGCTCTTCCACGTCGACCATTGTCAATAAGAGCATCCACTGATTCCTGCAACATTCGCTTTTCGTTGCGAATGATGATTTCAGGTGCACCTAGTTCAACTAACCGCTTGAGTCGATTGTTTCGATTGATGACTCGCCGATACAGGTCATTAAGATCACTTGTCGCGAACCTTCCCCCATCTAACTGAACCATCGGTCGCAATTCCGGTGGAAGAACAGGCAACACAGTCTGAATCATCCAGTCAGGTTCGTTCGCCGACCGTCGAAAGGCCTCAACCACCTTTAATCGCTTCGTCGCCTTCTTGCGACGCTGAATGGAATTAGATTCCAATTCCTCCCGCAGAAACTCTGCCAACGAATCAAGATCCGAACGCCGGATTAAATCGAGAATAGCTTCTGCACCTATTCCAGCTTCGAATATGTCGCCACACGTACGAGATAAC
This sequence comes from uncultured Chloroflexota bacterium, assembly GCA_964522375.1. Taxonomy (GTDB): domain Bacteria; phylum Chloroflexota; class UBA11872; order UBA11872; family UBA11872; genus UBA11872. The sequence continues at coordinate 8,475 of CAZFVB010000010.1, read as the reverse complement.
TGCTGATACCGCGGCTCAGATAGAAGCTGATGCAGTTCCAGGGTTCCAAGATCTTCCCGACGCTGCTCGTAGTATTCACGCGCGTCGGCTATTTCTTGGGCACGTTCCTCCTCGATACGAGCAACCGCCTGCTCCGTCTCACGACTTTGGGCAGCCTTCGCGAAGTCAAATCGCTCCTTCGCACTGTTCTTTTCATCTTCAGTCCGTGATGTGACGCCTTCATCCGACTCGTCAGCAGTCTCTGTATTGGATTTTTCTACTTCTTGATCTTCCGACTCACTCAGCCTCGTCAACTCATCTTCGAGTTGCACATCCAGTTGGCCCAGCTGCTCTTCCAGTTGGTCGGCTTCACTCGTGGCTCGAGTATCCATAGCTTCGTTGATTTCGTCACATCGACCTGCTAAATCTTGCTCGATACGCCCAAGCGCTTCGTCACGTGCCTCCTCATCAAGCTCAGTGACAATAAAGGACGCAAAATAGACAATCTTCTCAAGGTCCCTCGGCGTAATATCGATTATTTGTCCAATACGACTCGGAGTACCCTTAAGAAACCAGATATGAGTAATTGGCGCAGCAAGTTCAATGTGGCCCATACGTTCGCGCCGCACCCTAGAACGAGTGACCTCTACCCCGCACTTATCACAAACGATGCCTCGAAATCTGATTCGCTTGTATTTTCCACACGCACATTCCCAATCCTTGGTTGGACCAAAAATACGCTCACAGAAAAGCCCGTCACGCTCAGGCTTTAGAGTCCGATAGTTGATTGTTTCCGGCTTAACAACCTCGCCGTACGACCATGATCGGATCTGATCAGGGGACGCTAGGTGAATCCGAATTGCACTAAATTTATTAACTTCAAGCATTACCCGGGTTCCTCCTAGAGACGGTACTCACGACCCTGAATATTTATGCCTTCTAAATCAGGCAAAAGATCATGTGTCTGATCACTTGCCAGGGCGACTTCCTCTTCAGACTCATCGAGAATATCCACCGCCACCCCTAAACTCTGAAGCTCCTTCACCAGGACACGAAACGATTCCGGAATGCCGGGCTCAAGAATCGTCTCCCCTTTCACAATGGCCTCATACGTCTTCACACGCCCAAGAATGTCGTCGGACTTTACGGTTAACATTTCCTGAAGGGTGTGGGCAGCACCGTACGCTTCTAGAGCCCACACCTCCATCTCCCCAAACCTTTGGCCTCCCATTTGGGCCTTACCACCCAGCGGCTGCTGCGTGATCAGCGAATATGGACCCGTTGACCGCGCGTGAATCTTGTCATCCACCATATGGCCAAGCTTCATCATATAAAGAACACCAACAGTGACTTCCTGATCAAAACGTTCACCGTTCCGGCCGTCGTACAACGTGGCCTTGCCCTCCGATGGAAGCCCCGCTTCCTTAAGAACAGCGCCTATATCCTCTTCTGTCGCCCCATCAAAGACTGGCGTAACAGCACGAAAACCGAGTTTTTCAGCCGCCCAGCCAAGATGGGTCTCGAGCGTCTGCCCCACATTCATTCTCGAAGCAACGCCCAATGGGTTAAGAATTATGTCAACAGGTGTGCCGTCTTCTAAGTAAGGCATATCTTCCTGTGGAAGAATCATGGAAATAACCCCTTTATTTCCATGACGACCTGCCATCTTGTCACCGACCATTAGCTTCCGCTTGGAAGCAACACTTACACGAATCATCTCTGTGACACCAGCTTGTAGGTCATCGCCCTCGTCAAGAGAAAATCTACGTACGTCAAGAACCCGACCGTACTCTCCTGCAGGAACATGTTTTGACGTGTCCTTTACCTCTCTCGCATCGCGACCAAAAATTGCACGGAGAAGCCGGTCCTCACCTGACAACTCCGTCTCCCCTTTCGGGGTAATCTTCCCAACAAGGATGTCGTCATGGGTCACTTCGGCCCCAACATAAACAACACCAGTGTCGTCCAGATTTCGCAAAGCCTCTTCGTTTTGGTTGGGAATATCTCGTGTGATCTCTTCAGGCCCAAGCTTTGTATCCCGAGCCTCCACCTCGTATTTCTCGATATGAATCGAGGTGAACACGTCCTCCTTGAGCAATCTTTCACTTACGACAATTGCGTCTTCGTAATTCCCGCCTTCCCAAAACATAAACGCCACAACGATGTTCTGACCTAACGAGATCATTCCATCATCGGTAGCCATGCTTTCAGCTATGACTTGACCAACCTCAACCCGTTGCCCAACCGAAACTGCAGGACGCTGGCTAATACAGGTAGCAGTATTGGACCGCTCAAACTTTCGCAGCTTATACACACGGTCGTCCCCGGAACCGCCCTCATCAATCGCCACTTCCGTGGAAGTAACCCGCGTCACAACCCCAGCCTTGTCAGCCAACACCATGTGACCGGAATCACGCGCTGCAATCCGCTCCATTCCCGTAGACACAAGTGGAGCGGTTGGCTGAATCAACGGCACGGCCTGACGTTGCATATTGGCACCCATCAAGGCCCTATTTGCGTCGTCATGCTCAAGAAATGGAATCATAGCGGTAGGCACACTGACGATTTGCTGGGGTGAAGAATCGACAAAATCAACATCCACAGCACTAGCTTCAAAGATCAATTCACCCTTGCGAACAGAAACTTGTGCGTCCTCAATCTCACCAGCTTCATTGATAGCGATGGTTGCCTGCCCTATCGTGCAAAGCTCCTCTTCATCAGCTGTCATGTAGACAATCTCGTTTGTCACAACCGGACGCACACGCACTTCTAGATCTTCAGCACTACCAGCCTTCGCAATTTCCTTCGCAAGGGCCCTATCTATGACATCACCAGTGCGAGCAATCGCCTTCCTCGAATCTGCGCCGAACAGGGGCTTGGCCACCGTTCGCCCAATTAACGCGTCAACATCTGTCGCACCTACCCTTGACTCGACACGACGATACGGCGTCTCGATAAATCCATAACGGTTCATCCGCGCGAGGGTAGAAAGAGTATTAATCAAGCCGATGTTTGGACCTTCGGGCGTCTCAATCGGACACACACGACCATAGTGACTGTAATGAACATCTCTTACATCAAAACCTGCCCGTTCTCGGGACAAACCACCAGGCCCCATAGCGCTCAGGCGCCTCTTGTGAGCAAGTTCAGCTAGCGGATTAGCTTGATCCATAAACTGAGACAGTTGGCTTCCACCGAAAAATTCCTTTATAGCGGCTGTTACGGGTCGCGTATTTATAAGACCTGAAGGAGTAGCCTCGGCAGCATCTTGAATGCTCATCCGTTCCTTAATCACCCGCTCCATGCGGAGCAGCCCAACACGGAATTGGTCAGCGAGCAGCTCACCTACAGCCCGAACACGTCTATTCCCAAGGTGATCAATGTGATCGGGCTCACCCTGGACCACGTTTAGCCGGACAATCTCTCGGACGATTTCCACTAAATCGACTGGAAGCAACGTCCTTATTTCGCCCTTCGTGTTACGAGTCAATCGCTTGTCGAGCTTGTAACGGCCAACTGGACCGAGATCGTATCTACGCGGAGTAAAGAAGGTCTGATCAATGAGTGATCGGGCACTATCAACCGTCGCCGGATCACCCGGTCGAAGACGGTGATACAGCTCTATTAATCCATCTTCTGTACTAAAGGCAAGATCTTTACGAGAGGAGGGATCACCAATAGTCGATTCGATGAACCTGTGATCAGGATCAGCATCAACGTCCTTAAACTCTTTGAGAAGCGCGTCGTCCTCCCCAAGGTCCGGCTCAATGGCGCGCAGAAACGTCGTTACCGGCATCTTGCGCTTCCGATCAATCTTCACACTAATAACTGACTGGGCACTTGTGTCGAACTCGAGCCACGCGCCTCGTTTTGGGATTAACTTGGCTCCAAACCTACGCCGACCAGTCGCAGGGTCAATTTCCGCTGAAAAATAAACACCTGGAGAACGAACAAGCTGACTGACAACCACACGTTCCGCACCGTTGTAGATGAATGTCCCTTGACGCGTCATGCGTGGGAAATCACCCATATACACGTCCATCTCCTTAATTTCACCTGATTGCTTATTGTGGAGACGGGCCTTTACACGCAACGGAGCCTGATAGGTTCGATCCTGATCTCGACATTCCTCTTCGTTATATTTGGGTGCATCGAAGGGATCCTTAGGAACCTCGAAATGAAGTTCCAAATTTTTCCCTGTGAAGTCCTGAATCGGCGATATCTCCGCGAACAACTCCTTCAGGTACTCCGTTTCAAATCTAGAATAAGACTCAAGCTGAGACGCCACCATATGCGCCATCTCTACCGTTGCCGGAGTATGACCGTAGTTACGCTCTGAAAGGCCATTCGCTACGCCGTTTGATGTCATAGACCAGCTACTCCTTGGAACCTTGAAGCACCCATATATTTGTACAAACCTTGTGCCCGAAAGCCAAAATCAAACAATCGGATTCCCAGGCACTGATCGCTACAGCCAGCCGTGGCGCAAAGACATAGCCATAAACGCCCTGTTGCTGCAGTTCACAAACACCCCTCTAAACACAGCAAACCCCCGCTGGAATAACCCAGCCGGGTGATTTAACTATTTGCGGGCTCTCAGCCGCGCGATTTATTGGGGCGCCACCACGGCCGAACTATACCAGCACCCCAACCAAACGAACAGCGATAAATGCATAGCTCCACGAAATCGAAAAGCCTCGCAGTGAAAAACCAATAAATTCCTAGCCCAACTTCCCATCAAGCGTCCGTCCGCCTAAAACGTGAAAATGCAAGTGATGCACACTCTGGGCACCGTCACGTCCGTGGTTAGCCACGATTCGATATCCAGTGTGAGCAAGCCCTTCCTCCTTCGCCACATGGACGCAAACATCTAACAACCGTCCAAGCATCGCTGGGGCACCACTCATGCTAGCCACGCTGACGATGTGTTTCCTTGGCACGACTAAGACGTGCACTGGCGCTTGCGCGTTGACATCCCGAAAAGCAACCACGTCCTTGCTTTCATACACCGTATCGCTAGACACATCGCCACGTTGAATAGCGCAGAAAACACACGTGCCATTTTCCTGTTGGACGTTCATGAACAAACCTCCCCTACCGCAGACATCCCCCGACCCATATGAAATACCATCGCTCGCCAGTCACCATCAGAGAGGGACCGAGAACCTTTCAGCCCGCAGTCAACCGCACAAGAGACCACCTCGTGCAACCTTTCGTCAAGAATCCCGCTCAGAATCACCGACCCGCCCGGCCGCACTAGCTGAGCGTATGAACTCATGAGTTGAAGATGCACTGAGGCCACAATGTTTGCGATCACCAAATCAACACAACCGGATCTCTTAATCCGTTCACTAGGAACGCACAGCTGTATCACGTCATGAACGCCATTTCTTTGGATGTTTGACTGCGCTACACGACCAACCTGTTCATCGTTGTCAAAAGCAACTACTCGAGAAGCTCCAAGCCGAGCGGCTGCAATCGCAAGCACACCCGAGCCTGTCCCAATATCAGCCACAGTCAACCCCGGTGTCATTAGTTGCTCAAGAAGAACAAGCGCCAGTTGCGTCGTAGGATGATGGCCGGTGCCAAAAGCTGCACCAGGATCGAGCATCACCGGCAGACGGCCACTGCCCTCTATTTCTTCCTCCTGCCATGCGGGCACAATCATCAATTTGGACCCGATGGGAATCGCCTGATAAAAGTCACGCCATTTACTCATGTACTCGTCGCGATGAACATTCGATTCGGTAGGAACCCCTACGCCCCCTTCACTTGCCAACCTAAAACAAGCAATAGCCTTGCCAACTTCCGAACAAGTAGCAGCCTGGCTTGGACCAGGAGCTATGAAAGCTCGAACTGTTATCGGAAGAGAGTCAGGCTCCATCACTGAAGACATCTTCTCTATCGCAAATGCCGACCCAACAAATTCATTGAGGGCTACGGTTAGCTCGTCAACAACCTCGGGTACAACAGAAACCCGGAACTCAACCCAGCTGTCGCTCACCGAAATGCCGAGCGGACCTTTTCGGCGAAAGTTCTACCGTCAGCATCGCTACCCGCAGGCAGGGTCTCACCCAACTCCTTCATTAATCGGCGCTGTTCACGGCTCAATTTTGTGGGCGTACGTACATGCACAAAAAGGTAATGGTCACCGCGACCCGATCCCCTAAATTTCGGAACCCCCTTCCCACGCAGGCGTATTGCAGAACCTGCCTGAGTTCCCGACGGGATCGATACAGCGCCCATACCGTCGACCGTTTGAACCTCTACTTTCGTACCCAGAGCCGCCTCGGAAACATTTATTAATACATTGCTTACGATATTGTCGCCCTCACGCTCAAGGACTTCATGAGCCTTCACGTTGATGGCGATGTAGAGATCACCTGGTCTTCCACCTCGCAAACCATGATTCCCCTCACCACTTAGCCGCAACTCGGTTCCATCCTGAAGCCCGGCTGGAATTTTCACACTTCTCTCGGCTTCAACCCGCAAGAGTCTATTTCCTGTGCAATTCGGGCATTTACTCTCCACAACTTGACCCGAACCTCCACATGAATCACATGCCACCACGTTGACAAACTGCCCGAATATCGAGCGTTGTGCCCGTTGCACTTGACCACTACCCCTACAACTCGAACAAGCGGTCGGACGCGTCCCAGGAGCAGCACCCGCGCCACCGCAGGTTCCGCACGGCTCCAGACGTCGGTACGAAATATGCTTCTCGGTTCCGAACACCGCATCCAAGAATTCGAGGTCGATTACTACACGCGCATCTTCGCCTGATTGAACGGCTTGACCACGCGACCCACGGCCACCACCAAAAAACGCGTCAAAAACATCCCCTATACCTCCGAAGTCATCAAAACCCACACCGAACGGGGATCCCGGCCCTGAATGACCAAACTGATCGTAGTTCGAACGCTTTTCAGAGTCACCAAGCACCTCGTAAGCCTCATTGATCTGTTTGAATCGAGACTCAGCATCAGACTCCTTACTAACATCGGGATGATGCCGCCGAGCCAGATCTCGAAACGCTTTTCGAATCTCCTCTGACGAAGCCGTCCGATCCACACCCAGCACATCGTAATAATCCGGCTTAGTACTCACGTCCTCTCGCCGAGATCGATATCAGGCTCCTGCTCCAGCACCGCGTCTTCAGAGTCCGAGTCATCGACGACTTTAGGACCTGCCTTGACAAGGACAGGCCTTAAGATCCGATCGTGCATGCGATAGCCCTGCTGGACAACTTCCAATACCGAGCCAGCCTCATCACCATCCGTAACTACAACTTCATGGACCTCGATATCAACATCATCACCCACTTCGGTCCGGATCATCGTGACGCCCCAAGCTTCCAAGGCTCCGCGCAACTGCGCCTGTATAAGCGCTACCCCATCAATCCACGTGAGTGATCGCAACTCATCTGGGAGCGATGTAAATGCTCGCTCAAAGCCGTCCAGCACACGGAGCACCTCAAAAGCCATCGCCTGATTGGCATATTGGGCAACGTCCGAAGCGTTCGTTTCCGCCCGACGTTTAACATTGGCGAGATCAGCCTGCGAGCGAGTGAGCCGATTAAGAACGTCTTGGTGACGAGCCTCTAACTTCTCAAGACGATCACGCAACTCCTGAGGTTCGTCAGGCTTTTCAGCCACCCCAGAGTCATCCTTGTCCGATTCCAAGCTGCCTTCGAGGCTGTCTTCATCGGGAGACCCCGAACGACGATCCGTAACTTTGACTTCCAATGGCTCGTCCGTATTTTCCAAGTTCTCCTCGCCGATCATGAGCGTAACGAGCTCCTTTCCTCTAAGTGAGTTTCACACTTCGCCTACAAGGATACTCGCCACCCCCGGAATTCGTATGAAAGCAAACATGCACCAGGCAACGAGCCTATCCAGGTGACTGGAATGAACGGGCCTCACCCTGCGAGACAGAAAAATCTATGCCCAGCAATACTTTTGAACCATCAAGGAGTTCAGCCTTCCACGGACCAACCGGAGCGGTCTCAGGCAACATGAGCCAAAACCCGTACGTTCCCTCTTCACGAGCAGGTTCAGGGCCGGATTCCGCACTTGCTTGCAGCGAATCACCTGCAAACCATCGGATTCCAAGCCTTACACCATCCGGAATATTCGAGTACGTAACGGAAAGATTGACTCTCTCACCAGGATGAAAATCGAAGGTTGGGTCAAAAGGCACACTGTTGTTATCCATTCTAAGTGCAAGAACCGCGCTGATCACTCGTAGCGGTTTCGTAGGACCCGGAGTTGCCGGCACCGCTTCGCCGAATGCTTGAGTGACTGTGGGTTCTTTCGCCTCATCGATCACAGTTGGGGAAGTCGCAGGTTCCGTCGCAGTCGCTCGGGTTGTTGGAGTCGCTGTAGCAGTCGGAACCGCTGTAGCAGTCGGAACCGCTGTAACGGCTACCGCCACCCCCGATGCCGATGGGGGACCACCTGGAGGAATCGGCTCGCAACCCAACTGCCCACTCAGAGT
>CAZFVB010000009.1:47341-48465 GCA_964522375.1 uncultured Chloroflexota bacterium | reverse complement strand
GGTGGTTATGGTTCTGGTTGTCGATATCGGCAATACGGACACCAAGTTCGGGATTTTTGTCGATGACGAGCTCAAGGCGCGGTGGGCGATTCACAGCGACTTGAATAGGAATGCCGATGAGCATGCGGTGCTTCTCAAGGCAATGCTTGCCCATATCGGTGGTTACGACATTGAGGCAGCTATTGTTGGGTCCGTTGTCCCTGCTTTGACCGGTCCTGTAGCTGCTGCTGTTGAAGAAGCGACGGGATGTCAACCTCGCATTCCCGAGGCTGATCAAGTGCCCTCGATTAAGCTTGAAGTTGACGAGCCGAAGCAAGTCGGAATTGATCGGGTTGCGAATGCTCTCGCTGCTCGAGAGATCTATCAAGCTCCTGCGATCGTTGCTGATTTGGGCAGCGTCACAACATTCGACGTTGTGAACGCATCAGGGAATCTTGCAGGGGTTGTGATTGCACTGGGCATGCGGGCGTCGGCTCAAGCGCTGACGGCGGCAGGGGCGAAATTGCCATCTATAAATTTAGGTCGGCCTGCGCAATTGATTGGTACTAATACGAAGGCTTCGATGAAGTCTGGAATATTTTGGGGCTATGTTCACATGGTGCGGGGCATGCTTGAGGAACTTCATCAGGACCTGGGAAGTGATTACACAACAATTGCAACCGGCGGACAGGCACCCCTTGTTGTTGGGGATGTTGGCATGTTTGACATTGTTGATGCGGACCTCACCCTTAGGGGGTTGTTGCTGATCGAAAAGGCGTGTGGAAGATTCATATGAGTGTGTTTGCAGGCGCCCGTATCGTTCTGTGCGTAACGGGAAGTGTCGCAGCCTATAAGGCGTCAGATTTTGCAAGTGCGTTGCGTCAGGCTGGTGTCGAGGTGGATGTGGTGCTCTCAAGCGCAGCGGAGTCCTTTGTCGGTCCACTTACTTTTCAAGCGCTCACACAACGCCATGTATATACAGCGAGTGATCTTATGACTCAGGAAAACCAAATCGCGCATATCCAACTCGCGAAAGATGCGGATGCCGTAGTGGTGGCCCCGGCGAGCGCGGACGCCATTGCGCGCATCGCACAGGGCCGAGCTGACGATCTTGTCGCCTCTATCGCATTAACGACCACGTCGCC
>CAZFVB010000009.1:0-47241 GCA_964522375.1 uncultured Chloroflexota bacterium | reverse complement strand
GCGGCTGTTGGCGATTACCGGGCTGATGAAGTGGCATCTTCGAAGTTAAAACGAGGGTCTGTACCACCTGAGATGAAACTTGTTGAGAACCCTGACGTTCTTGAGAGCCTTCAAGGCGAATTTGTTCGTGTCGGATTTGCAGCTGAAACCCATGACCACACGGCTAACGCGCGGAGAAAGTTGGACGAAAAGTCGCTTCACGCGATGGTTGTGAATGATGTCGGAGGGGCAGAAACTGGTTTCGCGGCTGAGACTAATGCCGTGACGATTCTTCGACACGATAAACCGGATCAGGACGTTGAACTTTCCAGCAAACAGGCCATTGCGGACACGGTGCTTGATGTCGTTGTTGAACTGCTCGATGGGGCCTCTGACGAGTTCTAACTCATTACTGGTCGGTTGGGCCAGTGATGTTCGTGCAGGAACCATGGGCTTTCACGCTCTAACCGCGCTTGCCAATGCGTCGGGAATCAACGTATCGCTTGAAGGTCTCGTGACGTTGTCAGGTGAAGCGTTCGCTGTGGCGTGGAGTGAATCCTTGTCGGCGGTTGATCTCACTAGTCTTCGGCCTGAACCGACGTGGCTTAATGGAGCTCGAGCTTTGGGCATGGAAGTCGAAATCCACCAAGAAAAGAATCACGGGTTGTTTGTGAGGAAGGTCAGGGACCACCTTGCGTTAGGCAGATTTGTTGTTGCGCCAATGTTTGATTATGGAAGGCTGGGTGTCATTGATTTGGTGGACGAGAACATGTGTTTGTCGGCGGTGGGTCCCGATTGTCTGGTCCCCAAACCTACGCCTCCCGCCGGGGACGGGATGTTAAGGGTTCCAGGTAACACCGTTCCTGTGGTCGATGGTTATGCAATCGTTGATGTGAGTCGGGCAGCTATAGCCGATTACGTGTTTTCTTATGACAGAGCTTGCACGGTGTTGTCTTCTCACCAGAGGAACCAGGATTCCCGTTGGCCACAGGACGTGATGTTTGGTGTGATGGCGGCGGAAGCCATGGCAAGCGTGATTCGGCGAGAAATGTTGGCTGATGTGGACACGATCGCGCGGTTACTGGTGTTTGCTGAGAAAACTGAATTTGGTTTCGAGTGTGTAGAACGGTGGCTTTCGAGGTCAGGTTCTGATGAGTCGCTTCGAAGGCTAGGCCGACAAGCTCGGTCTGTTCGTGCGGCGGCCGGAGAGTTGGCTGAGCGCTTGTGGGATCGGAATGGACATCGTTCGTCCAGGGATTTGGCGCGGGCGGTGACGAGCAGAAAATCTATGGTGTTTGAGATGCCGATGGACATCTCGAGCCAACATGTTCCAGGCCCGGTCATTGATCTGCCTCGAGGCCAAGCTGTCATTGTTCAGTCAGAAAGACGACTTTCTGGTCTTGCTCGCTTGGCGGATTTGTTAGTGACGACGATTAAGAATTTTGATCGGCAGTTAACTGGGTAGACGTGACTCCATTACGGATAGCTTAAGCTGCCCGTGCTAGCCTTTGTGATGTTCACGGAGTCGTTATCTGAGCGGCGGCCAGCCAGGCCAAGCCGGCCGTCGTTTGTTGACCGTGAAAACGCAACAGATAAGGCCGGCTCGCGTAGTGTGGCTAAAAGCATTCGCCCTACGGATCATCAATCACTCTTTCTACAGATACCGATAGATCAATCATTAGACATGGGTTCTGTTCCATCTTCGCATCCGTCGGCCTCAACGCGGCCAGAGGGACTCGCTGCAAATTCACCAGGTGTGACTGTTGTGCAGCGTCGAGATCCGGGCGTCCATGGCGCGGGGTTTGTATCAGGTTCAGGGCGACGCGTGCGATGGATGGCGTTGACGGTGAGCGGGGGAATTGTTGTTGGTGCGCTTGGAGGATTGATTTCCGGTTTACTTGTCTTTTCCTAAAGATCCTGCAACGCGGGGATCTCGCTCATTGGCACTTGCCGACTTTCAGCAGCTGATCGGTTAGCAGCGGCGCTTACCCGAACTACCTCGACGAGTTCGCCTGGTGTTGTGGGTGGTGGCTCCCCATTGAGCATGCGTCTAAAACGCTTGATCAAATTGACATACATGTGGGGCACGCCATTTACAGTGTCGCTGATACGGATTTCTGCATTGGTCCAGCCGGAGTCCCCAACGACGACACACAGCATCCCTGTCCAAGCATCACGGATTTGGTTGGCGATTCCGATCTGGCCATTTGGCCATCGGGCGGTGACGATGTCGGTTTGGGGGTCGCGGATGGCTGTTACATCGATTGCCCCTGAGCCGAAAACCGCGTGCATAATTTCGATCGCATGTACGCCGTATAGGCGCCATGTCTGTGGGAGTGTGAATACCACCGATCGTGGACGGCCGATTCTTGGCAGATCTGCCAGTAGAGTCATCATTGAGGGGTCATATCGGACTGCCGATCCAGACATTAGTGGCACATGGGCAGCGTGAGCAGCTCTAACCAACGTGACTGCTTCTGTGGGATCGTCACACATGGGCTTGTCAACAAAGAGCGGCAAGCCTTTTTTTATGGCTTGCATAGATGGGGCGAAGTGATCCTCACCCCATCTGTTCAAAACCATCACGGCGTCAACGTCTTCCATGGCGGCTTCTATGGAATCGGTAACTATGTCGATTCCAGTTGCGGTTGCTTTTGCTCTGGCTTGTTTTGCGTCCACACCCCAGAGACGTGTAGCCCGCATTCCATTTCCTGCTATGTCGCGATTAAGGATCGCGGCATAATTTTCTGTATGCGTACTATCGCAGCCGATAATTCCAACGCGGATCATGGTCATTAGTCAGTGGCGCGAGTAAATGACCATAGCACCAGTGTGCCGATGACCCCCAGTGCCCGGGATGTGACGAGCACGCCTCAGGGTGTGCAGGGTTTTTCCGGGGCTCTATGGCATGTGGCACGTCGGGCTCCGCCGGAGCTTTTTTCTGCTCTTGAAGAGCTCCCTCCGCTTGTTGTCCAAGTTCTTCATAATCGTGGTCATGCTGAGGTGGAACGCATCCGTGAATTTTTCAACGAGCCACTCCTTCCTCACGATCCATTTCTTATGCGCGATATGGATAAGGCGGTTTCCAGGGTTTCCCAGGCGGTTCGCGACGGTGAACGGGTGTGTATCTACGGTGACTACGATGTGGACGGTATCAGTGCTACAGCGATGCTTGTCGAGACCGCAATCCTTCTGGGCATAGATGTTTGTTCTTACATCCCTGACCGGGTTGAAGAAGGCTATGGTCTAAACACTGAGGCTGTAGAGAAAATCGTGAAGGATGGGGTGGCACTGATTATCACGGCGGACTGTGGAACCACAGCTGATGAAGAGGTTGCTTGTGCTGCTGACGCCGGGATCGAGGTTATCGTGACCGATCACCATCACGCCGATGCGGTGCCTTCTCGAGCAACCGCGGTTCTTAATCCCAATTCACCTGACAGCGACTATCCATTTACTGGACTCTCCGGAGTTGGAGTTGCATACAAGTTTGTTCAGGCTCTTGCAGAAGAGTATCCGGAGAAGCTTCCGTACCCAGAGACATTCCTGGATCTTGTTGCGTTGGGAACGATTGCAGATGTTGTGCCGCTACGAGATGAGAATAGAGGTTTTGTCATTGATGGCCTAGAAGTATTACGCCAAGGGCAGCGTGCGGGACTTCGGGCGATTGGTGCGGTTGCTCAAAGGCCGATTGAAACCGTTACAAGCAGTGACATTGGGTTCGGGATTGCCCCGCGATTAAATGCGGCCGGTCGTATAGCCCACGCGCAACTTGCATTCGATCTGCTACGTGAGGAAAGCACTTCACGAGCGGAACAAATGGCGAATGACCTTGATGCGTTGAACACGGAGCGTAGGCAGCTAACTGAAGATGCGGTTTCTGTTGCACGTCAAGAGGTTGGAGATGCCCCGGCAGTTTTTTCGGTCTCTGAAAAGTTTTCGCCCGGGGTGGTTGGTCTGGCGGCTTCGAGACTTAGCGAGGAGTTTGGAGTGCCAGCCTTTGTTGGCACGCTGGTTGACGGTCTTGTGAGGGGATCAGCTCGTAGCCCTCAAGGCTTTCATCTTGCTCAGTTCCTGGGCCGTCATGCGGAACTTCTTGAGACGTGGGGAGGGCATGCCCGGGCAGCTGGGTTCACCGTGCAACCAGTCAACGTGCCCAAGATGCGTGCCGCACTAGTTAAAGAATGCCGTGAATTGGAGGGTGACGTATTTGTCGGCCCGCAACTGCATGCCGATGGCCGGGTGTTTCCGGGCACGATTTCCTTGGAAACCTTTCAGGACTTGGATCAGCTTGCTCCTTGGGGAGAGGGTCATGACCAACCTTGTCTGGTGGTTGAGAACGTTTGCGTTCAGACAGCCCGCCTAGTTGGTGCGAATCATCTGTTGCTTACTTTTCGAGAGGTCGCGAAGGATATTCGTGCGATCTGGTTTCAGAGCGGTCAACACCAAGCGGATATGACGCCTGGCGTATGTGTTGATGTGGCATTCCGACTGGACCTAAACGTGTATCGCGGGGAAACTCGGTTACAGATGGTGGTTGACGACGTTCGTCCTAGTACAGGTGAGCGATCGCTCAAGGAGTAAAGGTGCCGTCATCGGTAACGGCTACGCTAGCGCCAATGGCTGGTCATGTCCGCAAAGATGTTTCTCTAACTGATTTGCTAAAGGCTACCCGTGGCTATGTGCCATCGGGAGACTGGCCGGCTGCGGAAAAGCTTATTGGTGGAGCCGCGGACTTTGCGGTTCAAGCTCATCACGATCAGCTTCGTCACACTGGTGAGGCGTTTGTCCAGCACCCCATAGCGGTAGCGTTTCTACTGGCCGACCTGCATCTCGATCCAGAGACGATTGCGGCGGCGCTCCTTCATGACTGTGTCGAGGATACGTCGGCCAAGCTCGAAACAATTAGGGATCGTTTTGGTTCAACCGTTGCCGATCTGGTCGATGGGGTGACAAAACTTTCTGATATCTCTGTGGTAAGCCTCGATGACGAGCAGGCGCAGAATTTGCGCAAGGTTTTTCTTGCGATGGCTCGTGATATTCGGGTCGTGCTTATAAAGCTTGCCGATCGACTGCATAACGTCCAGAGTGCTGAGGTCTACGAAGAGAAGAAGCGCTCTGAGTATGCAATCGATACGTTGGAGATTTTTGCGCCATTAGCGGGACGTCTTGGAATAGAGGAATGGAGATGGCGCTTGGAGGATCACGCATTCCGAGTGCTTAAGCCAGCGCGCTATCGAGAAATTGCGCGGTGGCTTGTAGATGAACGGCAGGCTCGTGAAGAGATGGTTACTCGGTTAACAGACGAACTGCGAATCGAGTTGGACAACGCTGGAATTTCTGCGCTCATCCAGAGCCGCGTTAAACACCTTTACAGTATTGAGCAGAAGACGCAGCGAAAGAACGTCACTTTAGACGAGCTGTACGACATTGTGGCGGTTCGGGTAATTGTTGATGACTTGGCGCAGTGTTATGCGGCACTGGGTGTTGTGCACGGTGCTTGGCGCCATATCCCGTCAGAGTTTGATGATTACATATCGGCGCCTAAAGAAAATGGGTACAGTTCCATTCATACCGCGGTGCTCGGCCCTGATGCCCGACCGCTTGAGATTCAGATTCGTACCCACGAGATGCATGCGGCTTCGGAGTATGGGGTCGCTGCACATTGGCGCTACAAGTCCGACGAAGCGGATTTCGTTGATACGGCTTCGGAAAAGCTTGCGTGGGTTCGGCAAATCCTTTCATGGCAAGCAGAAGACGAGCCTGCTGGTTCGTTTGTGGATGCGATCAAGACCGATTTTTTTAGCGACATGGTCTTTGCGTTCTCACCGCATGGGAAGGTGATGGATTTTCCTGCTGGTAGTACTCCTCTGGACTTTGCCTATCGGATTCACTCAGATGTTGGACACACCTGTATCGGGGCCAAAGTTAACGGAAGACTTGTACAACTCGACTATGAATTAGTGAATGGTGATGTTGTGCAGATTCTCACGAGTGGGAATAGTCCAGGGCCGAGTCGAAACTGGATTTCGATTGTTCATACGGCGCACGCTCGCGACAAGATCAGACAATGGTTTAAGCGGCGGGAACGAGCTGAGAACGTTGAATCAGGAAAGGAATTGTTGGAGCGAGAGCTTCGGCGATTAGGTCACGGACGGGTATCACAAGTTCCTGGCCACGACTTGAAAACTATTGCTGCTGATCTTGGTTACAGCACTGTCGAGGGTCTTTTTGCCGGTGTTGGCTATGGGGCGACAACTGTATCTCGTGTCATAAACCGTCTGCAGTTGACTTCTGACGTCTCTGACGTAGACGGCGAATTTGTGCGAACCGATACGTCGGGTGTGGACTATGTTCTGCCTTTTGTCAGAGTCTTAGGAGTGGTGATCTTGCTTTCACGATTCGCGTCCTGCTGCAATCCTCTGCCAGGGGATCAGATTGTGGGATATATAACGCGAGGGCATGGGGTAAGTGTTCACCAAAGCAAATGTCACAATGTTCATGATGTAGCTGAGCCGGAGCGTTTGGTCAAAGTCGAGTGGTCAGCTGCTCTTGTTGGGTCAGATCATGAGGCCTCCGTCCGACTTGCTAGTTGCTGTTCTCCGCGTCCCGGAAACCAGATTGTTGGTGTGGTAGCAGCCGATATTGTGGAGGCGCATAGGGCTCGTTGCCGATTGATCCCCAGTGATTCTGGGGATCGTGTTGAGGTGTGGTGGATTGATCAGGCGGATCAAAGCTTGCCGGTGCAAATTCGAATTGTGGCTGATGATCGAGAGGGCCTTACGCACGATGTCAGTGGAGTGATACGTGAAGAAGGTTTGAACATAAGTTCGGCCCAGATCACCACTGATCGAAGAGGACAAGCGACTCTACGTGTGACCGTTGGCCTTTCGGATGTTGCGAAGCTTGCTCGCTTGGTCAGACGAATAGAGTCAGTGCCGGGTGTTTTTTCAGTGGCTCGTGATAGAGCTCGCCGTCGTCGTGTGAGCGAGTGAGCGTCCTGAACGTGTAAGTTCTTGGGTGTAAACGGATCCAGGTTGCTCGACGATGGAATGCGAGGGCAAGTCAAGTGGTGACGCTGCTCATCATTCTTATGGCGTACGTAATCGGTGCTATTCCTATTGCGTACTTGGCAGGTCGTCTTGCTGGCCATAACCTTTTAAACGAAGGCTCGGGGGGTGTTAGTGGCTCCGCGGCTATCGAGAGACTGGGTCTTGTGCGGGGCTCGTGTGCTGGGTTCTGTGATGCCCTTAAACCGGTGGCAGTTGTTCTGATCACGCAGCGTATTTCAGTTTACGATGTATCAGCCATCGCGTCGGTAGCGGCGGTTGTTGGGCACATATGGCCTATAACCTTGCGTTTTCGTGGTGGTCGCGGTGTTGGTCCGGCCGGAGGTGCATTGGCCGCGCTCGGAGCTTGGCCAATCGTGATTGCTTTAGCGGGTCTATTACTGGGCCGAGCAATCTTCAAGGATTCCGCACCTGGGGCGATCGTGGGATTTGTTGGGACAGCTATTCTTGTCAGCCTAACCGGCCAGTCTTCAACCCTTATCTTTACGTCTTGGCTTCTCCTCGTTGTACTTGGCATGGGTCGTTTAATAGGTTATCGAAAGTCATCCGTGACAACTGGGAGGTCAATTGGAGGAGTGATCTTGCGGAGGTTGTTATTTGACCGAGATTAAGGAAGGGTGTCGGCAAAGGGTCGCTCTCGTTACGGATTCCAGTGCGTGTTTGCCGGAAGATCAGATCTCTCGCCATAAAATCACTGTAGTTCCAACAGTGTTGGTGTGGGATGGACAGGAACTACGAGATGCTGTGGACATTTCAAATGAGGAGTTCTGGCGCAGGTTGGCATGGGATCCAGTGCTTCCTTCCACCAGCACAATGTCACCGTATGCCTACGTATCTGCATTTAGTACAGCCAGACAAATAGGTGATTCTGTACTTTGCGCCGTGATTCCCAGCCGCATGTCGAGCATGGCGGATGTAGCGCGAGCGGCCATCTGTTTGTACAAGGATGACCGTGACGTCACCGTTGTTGAGACAGGGGCTGCGGCCATGGCTCATGGATTTCCCGTGCTGCTGGGGGCGCGGGCAGCATCGGCTGGTGCTGACGCCAGTCATGTCGAGGACGTGGTTCGTCGTGCAGTTGACGCTAGTGCGATAGTGGCGGTTGTCGATTCGCTTAAATATTTGGCGAGAAGTGGAAGAATTCCACGTCTTGTCGCTCATACCGCTAATGTACTGCCCGCATCAGTTATTTTCAGTATGCGGCGCGGCCGAATTAGAGCCTGGCCTTCTTTTGGATCGAGAGCTCGTGCAATTCAAGGGATGATTACGTACGTTCGACGAGTAGCAACAAAATCCAACTATCTCGGTGTAGCTGTTCACCATGCAGCTAATGTGTCCGAAGGGCATGAATTGGCCGAGCTGGTTCGAACCGAGCTGAGACCAGACGATCTTTTTGTCACCGGGTTTACGCCGGTGATGGGTGCTCACGTTGGTCCTCGGGTACTCGGTTTGTCGTACTGCAGTCGTCCTGACATCTAAATGCCCACTAAACTACTTGTCCTAATCTTTTCAAATTACGATGCTCGGTGCTTGACCAGTCGATGCGTTCGACAATTCTAGAGATCGGTCGAGCTGCCATTAGGGCGGTTGAACCGGGAGCAGCTGTTCGGTCGGTAGTTAGGAAGACAGAGGATGGCTTCCGAGTTGGCGATCAGCATTATCGGGACCGAGACTTTAATGAGGTTCTAATTCTGGGTGCCGGGAAGGCGAGTCCCAAAATGGCAGCCGAACTTGAATTAATGTTTGGGGACCGTGTTCGTGGAGGACTCGTCGTTACGAAAGACGGGTATTCAACAGCCACCAGGTGTGTCGAAATCGTTCAGGCCGGACATCCGGTTCCGGATGACCGTGGTCAGAAGGCGGCCCGTCGGCTTGTGGAAGTTGCTCAGGGTGCTGGAGAAAATGACCTTCTCATTTGTGTGATATCGGGTGGTGGATCAGCGCTCACCCCTGCACCGCCATCCGGGATCTCGCTATCGGAACTTCAGTCTCTAACAGACCAGTTACTGCGTTCTGGGGCGACGATTGATCAGATGAACACGGTTAGAAAACATCTCTCCGTTTTCCATGGTGGACTTCTTGCCAAAGCCGCTCATCCGACACGGGTTGTATCGTTATTGGTCAGCGATGTGGTGGGTAATCCCGTTGACGTGATTGCTTCAGGCCCTACAGTTCCAGACCCCACCACTTTTTCTGACGCGTTGGCTGTCCTTGACGAATTAGATCTACGGTCGTCTGCTCCGACGTCGATTTGTGATCGTCTCGAGGCTGGGGTTCGAGGTGGAGTCTCTGAGACACCCATGCAGGATGATCCGATCTTTAAATTGGTGTCGAATCTTATGATTGCAGACAACGCTCGTGCGGGACAGGCTGCTGTCGAAGCTGCTATTGCCGCCGGATTTAATTCGCAGTTGATTACCTCGAGAGTGCAGGGTGAAGCACGGGAGGTGGCTAACGTGATAGCTGGTGCGGCAATTGACATTGCCCGCAACAATCGTCCGGTAAAATCTCCCGGTTGCGCGGTTTTTGGTGGTGAAACGACGGTGACCGTTCGGGGTGATGGGTTGGGTGGTCGAAGTCAAGAGCTCGCGTTAGCGGCGGCCAAAATTCTTGCCGGGGAATCTAATGTGGCCGTTTTTTCTATGGCTACCGACGGGACGGATGGTCCTACTGATGCTTGCGGCGGCTTAGTCGACGGTGCGACGCTCACGCGAGCGGCTGCTAATGGAGGTGGTGACATCGTTGGTGCCTTGGCGGATAACGATGCATACACCTTCTTGAAGTCTTCAGGGGATCTCGTGAAAACTGGTCCGACGGGGACCAACGTAAATGATCTGTACATGGCGTTTGGCTGGTAATGGAAAAAGCTGCGAACGGGGACACAACCTCGCCTGAACTACGGTGGGTCAAGACTTCAGGTTCCGATGCTTTACAGACGCTGGATCGTCACTGGATCCGCTACGTTCGGATTACGTTGTTGTTAGCTGCTGTTGTAATTACGTGGCGAATTCTTGCGTGGCAGGATGCCGGATATCGGGAGGCTGCGGTCGACGCTGGTGCTATTCACTCGGCCCAACGGGGATCGGTTGGTGAATCTCCGACGAGTTCCACCTCGGGCGAGCAGAAAGAGAGTGCCCGGGAAATCCCGATCGTGGCGCCAACTTCTCCTTCGGTAGTTTCATCGACGCCGGTTGTTAAGCCTGAACCAACCAAAGTTGAGACATCGAAGCCAGCGCCAGAACCGATACTCCTCGTGCACCGTGTTAAATCGGGAGACACTGTCTCTGGCATATCACAGTTTTATGACGTTTCGGTCAAAGTGATACTTGAGCTCAACGGAATATCAGACGTTGACAATATATTCGTGGGGCAGGAACTCCGCCTTCCTGCCGATGCTCGGATGCCTCCTGCAACAACAGTGCCTGCGACATATAGAGTTCAGTCGGGTGACACCCTCAGCGCGATCGCTGTTAAGTTCGGCGTCAGTATCGAAGATCTTTTATCGTTGAATGGGTTGAAGGATGCCGATAGCATTTTTGAAGGCCAAGAAATCAGACTGTCAGTAAGAACTTAGGCTTGAATGGTTGTTTGTCGAGCGCAGCCGTGCTTAAACTGCTACGACCAAAGTTATTTGTTTTGCTAATCGCTTTGGTGTTTTAGCAGCTAGGGCTCAAAGTCATAGCCAATCGAATACAACATTCAGCGGTGATTAAATCGCTGCCTATTAAAGACCGGAAGGTGCCTGCGTATGGCTGAGGCCGTGACCACCAACGCTGAAGCAAATGTCTGGGAGCGGGTCGGCGGTTTGGAGGGTGGGACCATAACTGCTCTTGCGGCTGCTAATCACTCTGGAGGTCGTCGCCTCCTGGCTGGAACAATGTCGGGTGTCTTCATATCCGATGATGACGGTGACTCGTGGCAAATTTCCAATAAGCAGCTCACGAGCCCATATGTACAAGCACTTGCGGTTTCACCCGACTATGAGCGTGATACGAATGTTTTTGCGGGTGCCGTTCAGGGCGGGGTGTATAAGTCATTTGATGGCGGCGAAAGCTGGAATCAACTTTCGTTCTGGGGTGCCATTCCAAACGTTGTCGCGGTGGCGTTGTCACCTTCGTATTCCACTGATCGAATAGCACTACTTGGTACCGAAGGGGACGGTGTGTTTCGGACGACGAATGGTGGGCGAAGTTGGAATCCATCGAACGATGGCCTGGCAGGGTTGTCGGTGCAATCGCTCTTTGTGTCGCCGGAGTTTCGAACTGATCAAATGATCATGGCTGGGGTTGTCAACGGCGGAGTGTGTCGTTCAACCGATGGAGGCCGAACTTGGGAGCAGATGGGTTCCGAAGAATTTTCGGCATCGACTGTACAAGCGCTCGTGATGGCCCCGAACTTCAAAGACCAGCGGACGGTTGTTGTTGGTACAGAGGAGCACGGCCTCTGGATTTCAAGAGATGGTGGCAAAAACTGGGACAAGATAGATGCAGTTGGCGATGCGTCGATAAACGCGCTTTCGATATCTCCCGACTTTGAAAATGACCAAACTATCGTTGCTGGTACGGGTGGGGATGGTATTTGGGTCTCGAATGACGGAGGGTCAAGCTGGGCCCCTGAATCTGTCGATTCCAAGTATGGCGCGGTGCTCTCGTTGTGTTTGCTGTCGGAGGATGATGGTCTAGTTCTATGGCTCGGCACATTCCAAACCGGATTGCTGTGTTCTCGCGATCTTGGAAAGACTTGGGCTGAGAAAAACACTGGGATTACTAGTCAAAACTGGGTCAGTTTTTCGATATCACCAGATTTTTCTGACGATCAAACAATGTTTGCCGGGGGTTCTGGTGGCGGAATATATGTCTCGGTCGATGGGGGATCTAACTGGAAGCCAAGCGGTGAAAATCTTGTTGATCTTGACATTTCTGCAGTTTCGCTATCTCCTGACTTTGGGTCGGATGGCCTGCTCCTTACGGCCACTCAGGCTGGTTTGTATAGAAGCGTGGATCGTGGTCAGAGTTGGTCCGAATGTGTCGAGGGATTTGATTTGGATGATGTAAGGGCCGTGGCTTTTTCATCTACCTACTCCTCCGATTCCATAATCTTTGCTGGGGGAGCGCTTGGTCTGACGTATCAAAGCTCCGATGGTGGGGTTTCCTGGAAGCGGTTGGTGCATGATTTTGATGGAGAGACGGTTGTTGCTGTGGCTACTGGACCAGACTTTGCTAAAGATCGAACTGTATTTGTCGGCACGATTGGCATCACCGCGGCTGCGGTTCACGTCAGCTATGACGGTGGTGAGTCTTTCGAACGTTTTGTAGAACATGAGACCACCACTCCTTGGGTGTCTCTTGGAGTACCGGGGTCATATAGCGAAGAGGATCGGACGTGGCTGTTTTCGACGTCTAGTCAGGTCTTCCGGCCAACCGAAAGATTTCAGGATGTCTGGACTGGGATATACCCTGCTGACTCCGAAACTGCAGTTCTGACTATTGCGATTACGCCGACCTTCACTGAGGATACGACTGTCTATGCGGGGACCAGCAAGGGCGTGTTTAGATCTGGTAATGGTGGATCTGGATGGTCCGAGCTTAATGCAGGTCTAAAAAACTTAGCTGTGCTTAAGGTAGTAGCATCCCCGGCATATGCTGCCGACCATGCTGTCTTTGCGATGGCTCTTGGAGGCGAAATATGGCGTTTTGTGGATGATCCAGAGACTCGACGTGGTGAGGTTCTGGAGCCGACTGATATCGTCTAGGTGACGTAATTAATTGACAATTGAGTACAGCCAGGTTCCGAGGACAAGCGGTATCGTTGCGATGGCCAAAATTACGGCCAGTGTTCCTGCTGTTATTCGCTTTCGGCTTGGTCTTCGAATCATTCGATAATGGCTCGATTCACTGAGGATTCACTGTGGCCCAAATGGCCTATGGTGCTATAAGCCTAGGTATGCTGCTCGCTTGATGCAACTCTCCCTGATACTTCTTTCTGGATGCTTCGTTGGACGGGATCTCGGCCTTTGTTAAAATTCCGCGTTCGGTGAGAACGTGAACGTTTTCACAAAGTCCAGAAGGTCCTTTTGTAGCAGTGGCTATTCTTCGATCGGCTGCGCTCGCGCTCGAGTTTGGTTTTGTGGTTGGTGTGTTCACGATCATCGGGATATTCGGAGGCAACTGGTTAGATGAGAATTTTGGTGCTGCACCGTTGTTCCTGCTGGGGGGGATTTTGCTTGGACTCGCGGGCAGTGGTTACGTGATGTATCTGATTTTTAAGTGGCAACAAGGAGTGGACGGTTAACTAGATGGCAG
This sequence comes from uncultured Chloroflexota bacterium, assembly GCA_964522375.1. GTDB lineage: Bacteria > Chloroflexota > UBA11872 > UBA11872 > UBA11872 > UBA11872. The sequence goes on along the minus strand of CAZFVB010000009.1, from coordinate 33,890 downwards.
CTGAACAGCATGGAGCAACAGAGCTTGCTCCCCACGTTAGTGCCGCGGCAGAGCCGCTTGCTCATCTTGGTCCTATCGTTTTAACAAATTCATTGCTTACGATGTGGTTAACGATGGCTGCGATGCTTATCGTGGCATGGTTTGCGACTCGGGTTATTCGGAAAGATCCAGAAGCGGCAATGGTTCCTGCTGGTCTGCAAAACGTCTGTGAAATGGTTGTTGAATTTCTTGAAGAGCTTGTGGAATCGACTGTCGGCCGTCGCTACGCCCAAAGGGTCTTTGCATTCGGTGCCACGTTTTTTGTTTTTATCACCGTGAGCAATTGGACTAGTTTGCTTCCTGGCATAGGCACGATTTGGATTCGGACAGAACACCACGGGCACGAGATTGCTGCTCCTATTTTTCGTCCAGCTACTGCCGACATAAATATGACGCTTGCGCTTGCCCTGGTGGCGTTTGTAATGATTCATGCGGCAGGTGTGATTTCACATGGCCCTCTTGGGCATTTGAAAGAGTTGACGCAAGTTCCGTTTCTTGCTCCAGTATTCGTAATTATTGAACTCTTTGTCGTTGTATCGTTATCGTTCCGGCTCTTCGGCAATCTTTTTGCTGGGGAGGTTTTGCTGAATGGTCCAATCCTTGGATCGTTCGCTCTTGGGCATTTACCGGTGCTGGGCGCGATATTCTTAGTGTTGGAGATTCTTTTTGGTCTCGTTCAAGCCGTGATCTTCTTCATGCTTAGCATGGTGTTCACGGGACAATCAGCCGGTCCTGATACGACCGAAGCGCACTAATGCGCATGGGAGGGAGCTAACGTCGTGGAAACAGCAACAAATCTAACGCCGCTTGGTGCCGGTCTTGCGATCGGCTTGGGTGCTATTGGACCGGGTCTGGCCATCGGACTCGGAGTTCAGGCCGCTATGAATGCGATTGGTCGCAACCCTGAAGCTTCCGGTGACATCCGGAACACAATGATTGTTGGTCTTGGCCTTGCTGAGGCTATTGGTATTTATGCATTCATTATCGGCATCCTTTTGGCCGTGGCTTAGTCCACTAACACTGGGCCGAGAGGGAGGGAGATAGGTTGACATGATTGATGCGCTTGGAATCAGCTTTCCGAATATTCTGTTTCAGCTTGTCAACTTCCTGCTTTTTCTATGGGTGCTGTATCGGCTGCTTTTCAAGCCGGTTGTTGCGATGCTCGAACGCCGTCGTCAGCGTATTACCGAGAGCTTGGCCGAGGCTGATCTATTGCGACAACAGGTTGAAAAGGAGCGGGCGGAGTTCCGGGCTGAACTTGAAGGCGCTCGGGTTGAAGCCCGGCGGATTCGGGAAGAGGCTGCGCGATCTGCTGAAGCTATACGAGCCCGAGAGCTTGAAGAGGCGCGGGCTGAGGCTGAAAGATTGCGCGCAGACGCTGCAGCCGAGATCGAACGCAGCCGGGCTCAAGTTGCTGAAGAACTTCGGAGCCACACAGCTGAACTCGTGCTTTCTGCGACCTCACGGGTCTTGGATCGAACGATTGATGGCTCAGAGCATCGACGCCTTGTTGAAGAGGCGATTACTGAAGTATCGGTAGCTGAGAAGTCGTGAACCGAACCGGAAAACGTCGTAAAGCTGTTATGTATGCGGAAGCTGTTGTGGCCGACGCTAAATCTTCAGATGCGTGGGGTACATGGGAGGATGACCTAGAGGCCTTAGCTCTTTTGGTTTCTGAGGAACATGGTCGACGTTTTCTTCAAAACACAAGTGTCTCGATTGATGAACGTGTCGCTGCAGCTGAACGTGCTGCCGGAGGAACCATATCGCCTCGAGGTTTCGGGTTGCTGCGATTGTTGGCTGAGGAACGTGATGTTGACCTCATGGACGATATTCGACAGCGCGTTATCCGCGCGTCTGATGAGGCCCTTGGGGTCGATCGCGTGCACGTAACAACCGCGATACAACTTGAGGAAGCCGCGGTTCAGGATCTTCGCAATCGATTAGAGGCGCCGGCTCGGACTTTGCGGATGACCACCGACGTTGATGACAACTTACTCGGCGGATTTGTGATCCGTCGTGGTGACGATGTGTTGGATCTCAGTGTGCGTGCCAGGCTTATATCGCTGGCCGCAACCTTGCGTTAGCGGGAGTTCATCTAATGGCTATCAGTCCTGAAAATATCGCAAACGCCCTTCGACAACAGATCGAAGGCTTTCAGGCCGAGGCGCATCAGGCGAACATCGGGCACGTGCTCCAAGTGGGTGACGGTGTGGCGCAGGTCTCTGGTCTTTCTCAAGCTATGGCGGGAGAACTCCTAGAGTTTCCTGGTGGAGTAACCGGCATGGCATTGAATCTTGAGGAGGACAGTGTTGGTGCTGTCGTCTTGGGAGATTATTTGCAGATTGAAGAGGGTGATGAGGTACGCACTACTGGTCGTGTAGCTGAGGTTCCAGTCGGTCCTGAATTACTAGGTCGGGTGGTAAATGCGATTGGTGAACCCGTTGATGGCAAGGGTCCTATTAATTCGGAACGAACCGATGTAACTGAAAAGGTCGCCCCCGGGGTAGCTCAACGTCAGAATGTTGATCGGCCTGTTCAGACCGGGCTTAAGGCTATTGACTCGATGATTCCAATTGGCCGTGGTCAGCGGGAACTCATCATTGGTGACCGCCAAATAGGTAAGACGGCCATTGCTCTGGATACGATTATCAATCAGCGCGACGGAGATTTGGTCTGTATCTATTGTGCGATCGGCCAAAAAGAAAGTTCAGTTGCCCAAGTTGTCGGCACCTTGGCTGAAGCGGGGGCTCTGGAACATACGATCGTTGTTACGGCATCTGCCAGCGCTCCTGCTGCCATGCAGTTCATGGCTCCGTTTGCAGCTTGCACCATGGGTGAGTATTTCCGTGACAACGGCCAAGACGCGCTTGTGATTTATGACGATCTAACCAAGCATGCTTGGGCATACCGCCAAATGTCATTAATGCTTCGGCGTCCGCCGGGTCGCGAGGCCTATCCCGGAGATGTTTTTTATCTCCATTCACGATTGCTTGAACGCGCCGCACAACTGCATGAGAACGAAGGCGGCGGGAGTCTCACGGCTCTTCCAATAATTGAAACCCAGGAGAATGATGTCACCACCTACATTCCAACGAATGTGATTTCAATTACGGATGGTCAAATTTATCTCGAAGCCGATCTCTTCAATAGTGGTGTTCGACCAGCAATTAATCCGGGCATTTCTGTGTCTCGTGTAGGTGGAGATGCTCAAACGCGAGCTATGAAGTCGGTTGCAAGCGGTTTGCGGCTCGATCTATCGCAGTATCGTGATGTTGCAGCGTTTGCGCAGTTTGCTTCTGATCTAGATCAGGCGACGCGTAACCAGCTTGAGCGAGGCCAGCGTGTTACTGATCTCCTAAAACAGGGTCAGTTTTCGCCAATGCCTGTGGAAGAGCAAGTCGGTGTGATTTTTGCCGGAACACAGGGTCTGATTGACGACGTTCCTGTTACGGAGTTGGGACGATTTGAACAGGAGTTATTGGCTTATCTTCGTGATGCTCATAGCCAAACACTTGAGGGTATTCGTTCGAGTGGGGATTTAAGTGACGATGCTGAGTCGGATCTCAGATCAGCTATAGGAGAATTCAAGGCTAATGTTTTCGTTGGGATTACCGAAACTGATGAAGCTGAATAGTTTGTGCAGGTAGGCCATGCCAAATCCTCTTGAGCTTCGAACTCGTATAAAGAGCGTGGATAATACCCGCCAGATTACGCGTGCGATGCAGCTAGTTGCGGCGTCTCGGATGCGTCGAGCGCAGGACGCTGTTGAATCCTCTCGTCCGTACTCCCGCCATATGACCGACGTGGTTCACCGACTTGTCCAAGCTTATGGGTCTGAAAGTTTGCCTCCGTTGCTTCGTCCACGGCCTATAAAACGAACGGCCATTGTTGTTATGACCACTAACCGCGGGTTGGCCGGTCCGCTGAACACAAACATTGTTAGGGCAGCGAGCAGTGAGATAGATGAACTTGGTGGAGACAGGATTAGCTTGATGGTTGTTGGCCGCAAGGGTCAGGCAGCGTTGGCCAGTTCACATAATATTCAGACGGTGTTCAACGAGATGAGTGATCAACCGACGCGTGCTGATGTTGCCCCGATAGTACAGGCGGTAACTGCTGGATACCGGGAAGGTGATTTTGATGAAGTTAGGGTGGTATATCCTGAGTTTGTTAACACCTTGACCCAACGTCCATCGAGTAGCCGTGTGATGCCAGTGTTACTTGCTGGTGAACAGCAGCAGGCGCGTGAACTGGACATGATCCTGGAACCTGATGCGTCGACAGTGCTTGAGGCTATAGTTCCGAAGTACGTCGAAATGACGTTTTATCGGGCCTTGTTAGAGCTAGCGGCTAGCGAGCAGAGTGCTCGTATGGTTGCTATGCGGGCAGCAACTGAGAACGCGACTGAACTGATCGAGAGTCTTCGTCGTGCTTATAACAAGCTGCGACAGGCGCGCATTACGAGCGAAATCATAGATATTGCCTCCGGCGCCAAGGCGCTGGCGGATGCTTAGGGTAAAGGGAGGCTGAGGCATGGCTGACGGCCGCATTGTTCAGATAGTAGGGGCGGTAATTGATGTGGAGTTTCCGACTGGTGATTTGCCAGCTCTCTACAATGCGCTAGAGGTTCAGGAAACTGATCGCGCCGACCGTGTTGTTATTGAGGTCGAACAACACACGGGGGATCGAACGGTGCGCTGTGTGTCTATGCGGCCGACCGAAGGATTAAGGCGAGGCGCGTCCGTTCGTGATACTGGCTCTCCAATCCAAGTGCCTGTGGGTGCGGAGACGCTTGGTCGTGTTTTTGATGTGGTCGGTGAGCCTGTTGATGGCAAAGGACCTGTGGAAGCAAGTGCGACCTACCCTATTCATAGGGCAGCTCCGGCTTTCACTGATCAGAGCACCACTGCTGAAGTGTTTGCTACGGGTGTGAAAGTTATTGATCTGATAGCTCCGTTTACCCGTGGTGGAAAGACTGGGGTGTTCGGCGGTGCCGGGGTTGGCAAGACAATCGTGATTATGGAAATGATCAACAATATTGCTGTTCAGTACGGTGGATACTCAATTTTTTGTGGGGTCGGTGAGCGGACTCGTGAAGGCACGCAGCTTATTGGTGAAATGTCAGAAGCTGGTGTTGTTGGTAATACAACCATGGTCTTTGGACAGATGAACGAGTCCCCGGGAGCTCGTCTACGTGTGGCTCTGGCCGGACTTGCTATGGCGGAATACTTTAGGGATGAAGAGGGACGAGATCTCCTTCTCTTCATCGACAACATTTTCCGTTTTACGCAGGCAAGAACTGAAGTTTCGGCGCTGCTGGGTCGAATGCCATCCGCTGTTGGTTATCAGCCCTCTCTTGGAACTGAGATGGGCGAATTGCAGGAGCGAATCACCTCGACCACCAAGGGTTCGATCACGTCTCTGGAGGCGATTTATGTGCCAGCGGATGATTACACGGATCCGGCTCCGGTAACGACTTTTGCCCATCTGGATGCGACGCTCCGTTTGGAGCGATCGATTGTAGATCGTGGTATTTATCCAGCGGTGGATCCGTTAACAAGCACTTCTAAGATTTTGGATCCGAGAATCGTTGGCGAACGCCACTATACGGTTGCGCGGGGCGTTCAACAGGTGCTGCAACGGTACAAAGATCTTCAGGACATCATCGCTATTCTCGGAATCGAGGAGTTGTCTGAGGACGATCGACTAACAGTGTCTCGAGCCAGAAAGATCGAGAGGTATCTCTCACAACCGATGAATGTTGCCGAGGTGTTCACGGGGACGCCAGGTGAGATTGTTCCTTTGGAGGAAACGGTGGAAGGGTTTGAGTCGATTCTTAACGGTGACCATGATGAGCTTCCGGAGCAAGCATTCATGATGGTTGGCAACATCAATCAGGCGGTTGCCAAGGCGGAATCACTTGATTCTGCGGCGTAGATTCTTGTGCTTTTTTGCAATGCAGCCCTGATAGACTCGGTTAGGTAATAAAAATGGCAGCTTTGACACTGACAATAGTTACGCCCGATCGCGAGGTTGTTCGTGAAGAGGTGGTTTCGCTGGTTCTTGCTCCATCCATTGATGGTCAGGTAGGTATTCTTCCAGGCCATGCGCCGCTCGTGACAAGCCTTGCTGCTGGTACGCTCGAAATACGTCGTGATGGTTCTTCCGGATATCTCTCCGTCACCGGTGGATTCATGGAAGTCATGAACGATAAGGTTGTTGTGTTGGCTGAAGCATCGGAATACGCGGAGGATATTGATAGGGCTCGGGTTGAGCGAGCTCGTGACAACTCCGAGCAGGACCTGTCGGTTGCTCGGCAGACAGGCGATCAGGATTTGAGGATGCGGGCTCACCGAGCATTGTCGCGAGCCAAGGCGCGATTGCAGACGACCGAACGCGCCAGAGGCGTTTGAGAATCTGGTCGTTAAGAGAGACGGCCCAATGATGACAGGGTTCGAGCGAATCAGGGCCACCATTGCTGGGGGACATCCGCTCCGCGGGACGTATGGTGCACCCGGTGCTAAGAACGCTGTGTTGCCAATGATGGCTGCCTCGTTACTAACAGATGAGACGTGTGTGATACAGAATGTTCCTATCATCTCTGATGTCCTAATTATGGCCGAGTTGCTCCGTCGACTTGGGGCGGACGTGGTGCTTGATGAACAGGCGCATACTGTTGCTATTACTGCGGCCAACGTTGGTTCCACTAACCCTGATCCGACGTTGGCTCGCCGGATGCGCGCATCGTTTCAGGTGACCGGGCCTTTACTGGCGAGGTTTGGAAGATTTGATTGCGCTTCGCCTGGAGGATGTCAACTGGGGTCTCGGCCTGTCAGCGTAGATATTGCAGGTTTTACTCAAATGGGTGCTGTAGTGGCACTGGCTGACGAAGTGTTTCATGCGGAAGCTGATGCGCTTTATGGACAGCGTGTGTACTTGGATTATCCAAGCCACACGGGGACACAGAATCTGTTAATGGCCGCGACCTTAGCCAACGGGTTCACCACGATTGTTCATGCGTCACGCGAACCGGAAGTTATTGCATTGGTGCATTTTCTACGTGGAATGGGTGCGGAGATCCATGGAGAGGGGACTAGTGTGATCGGTGTTCAGGGTCGGGATCGTCTTTTTGGCGCAACAAGTCGGGCTATTCCAGATCGGATCGTGACTGGCACGATGGCTGTGGCAACGGCTCTCACGGGTGGTGATGTGGAACTCCTAAACATTAGGCCGGATCATCTTGAACCCGTCACAGCCCAGTTACGACAGATGGGGGTCTCCATAACCGAAACCAACCGTTCGGTTCGCGTTGTGGGTACCGACAGACCTAGCGCTACGGATGTTCAGGTAATGCCGTTTCCTGGTTTTCCTACCGACGTTCAGGCACCGATCGGCGTATTGATGACTCAGGCGCACGGTGCGAGTACGATCGTGGAGCGGGTGTATGACGGAAACATGGGTTATTTGGAGCATCTTGCTGCGATGGGAGCAAATGTGAAGGTGGATGGGTCGAGAGCTGTCATTACGGGCCCCCGGTTGCTTCGAGGTCGGCAGCTTGACTTGTGGGGTGATATTCGAGGTAGCGCTGCCATGGCCTTGGCGGGTTTGGTGGCGGAGGGGGAAACGGTTCTGGATGGTTTCGAGGTTGTGCGTCGCGGATACCAAGATCTAGCCGGGGATCTGAAATCTCTTGGAGCATCCGTCCGTACTGAGGTGCTGGCTGAGGCTGAAATTCGCCCGGCTGCGACGGTGTAAGTGCCTTTCGGATTCTCCCCGCCTCTATTGGGCATAGATCTGGGTACGGCAAACGTTGTAGTCAATCATGTTGGCAAGGGAGTTGTAATTAACGAGCCATCCGTAGTCGCAATTGCTGCAAATGACCGAAGAATTCAAGCAATAGGCCACGCGGCTCGTGACATGGTAGGTCGGACACCAGGTAGTCTACGGATCCTGCGACCTATGCAGGATGGTGTGATTGCTGATTACCTAGTTACTGAGGCGATGCTGCGATATTTCGTTGACCGGTCATGTGGAAGGTTTCGGATGTTTCGGCCGGAAATTATGGTTGCAGTACCCACTGGTGTTACAACGGTTGAGCAGAGAGCGGTTCTTGATGCTGGTGTGGCAGCCGGGGCTCGCCGTGTTCACCTCATCGCTGAGCCGCTTGCTGCTGCGATCGGTGCTCAAGTCCCGATTTCGGCTCCCTCGGGGAGCATGGTCGTAAATATCGGTGGAGGCACCACAGAGATCGCTGTTGTCTCTCTCAACGATATCGTTACTGATTGTTCTGCCTCAATCCGGGTTGGTGGAAATCGTATTGATGAGTCAATTCGAACCTATATAAAACGTAAGTACAACTTAATGATTGGTGATCGAACAGCGGAACAGATCAAGATTCAAATCGCCAGTGCAATTGCTCTGGACCCGGCCGAAACAATGGAAGTTCGGGGACGTGATCAGGTTCAGGGGCTTCCGCGAACCGTGACTGTCACATCAGACGAAATAACTGAGGCTATCTACGAGCCGATTGATCAAATTGTTCGGGGGGTTCGTGTGGTTCTTGAGTCGACACCTCCGGAACTCGCTGCCGATATTATCGGGAAGGGTCTTGTAATGACGGGAGGAACTTCTCTTTTGAGGAATCTTGATCAGTTACTTGCTCAAGAGACTGGAATTGCGGTACATGTTGCCGATAAGCCATTACTGTGTGTGGCGATGGGTTGCGGTATTGGCTTGTCGCACCATGCAGTGCTCGAAAAGGTTCTTGTGTCGAGTCCTTAGGAGAATTGAGGTTAGTTATGGCAAGGGTTCTTCAGACATTTCCAATGCCTGACCCAGTTGTTGAAAAGCTTCGGGCTGAACATGAAGTTATCCAGGAGTTTTTCATTGAAGGTCAGGCACTGATTCAAGCAGCCCGCGGGTGCCGCGGTGTTATTGCTGGTACGGAATCTTGGTCACTTGAGGTTATGGATGGAGCTGGCTCGAGTCTTGAGGCGATTTCCCGTGTGGGAACTGGTGTGGATAGCATCGATTTGGTCGCCGCCACCGAACGCGGGATAGCGATTCTTAATGCCCCTGGAGAAAATGCGCAGACAGTTGCTGAATACAGCGTTGGTCTGATGTGGTCCCTCGCTAGAGGAATTATCGAAGCAGACAGGTCTGTTCGTACTTCGGGATTTGCGATGCGAACTGAGTTGAGTGGTGTGGAACTTGAGGGAAAGACCGTGGGTGTTATCGGGTTTGGCGAAATCGGTCGTCGGGTGGCGACAATATGCCAACGAGGTTTTGGGATGAAAGTCCTTGTTACTACAGCGCATCCTGACGTGGATCGTCTCAATTCCTTGGGTGTTACGGGTGACTTCGTTGAGGTTGATCAGCTGCTTGCGGTTTCTGATTTTGTGTCGCTGAATGCGGCGGTAAATACTCGAACGATGCACATGATCGGTCAGAAGGAACTGATGCTAATGAAGCCCACGGCGTATTTGGTCAATCCGTCAAGGGGGCAGCTTGTTGACGAGGTGGCTCTAGTCGATGCTCTCCGGCGAGGTGAGATTGCCGGTTACGGTTCTGATGTTTTTGATGTAGAGCCTCCACCTCCAGACCATCCGCTTTTTTCCTTGCCCAATGTTGTGCTCAGCCCACATTTTGCAGGGGGAACCAATGAGTCAATGACTCGCATGAGCGAGAGGGCTGTGGAAAATCTAACCGAACGGCTCTCGGGCGGGCAGCCTGCGAGGACGGTTAATCCCGAGGTGTACAGGGACGGCTGATTGCGTCGAGAGACGATCGAATGGGTCCCAAAACAACTGCTGGTTGTCTCTCGATTCTTAGTTGCCGCGAGCTGCGTCAAAAAACTCGGCTCGGGTAGCAGGGTTATTTCTAAACACCCCTCGAGTTACCGAGGTCACCATTTTACTCCCTGGTTTCTTGACGCCACGCATTGTCATACACGTATGTTCTGCCTCGAGCGTAACGGCGACCCCTGTCGGGTCGAGGACCTGTTCTATCCGATCGGCGATCTGGCAGGTCAGGCGTTCTTGAACTTGCGGGCGCCGGGCCAGGTGTTCGACTACGCGGGCTAGTTTGCTTAGGCCGACAATTCGTTCGTTGGGGATGTATCCGACGGTTGCACGTCCAAAAAATGGCAGTAAGTGGTGTTCACACATCGAATAGAAGGGGATGTCCCTAACCACAATCATTTCGTCGTGGGCATGATCGAAGGTGGTTTCAAGATGTATGTCAGGCTCGCCATTGAGCCCCTGAAAGATTTCCATGTACATTCTGGCTACGCGGCTGGGAGTTTCCGATAATCCATCTCGATCCGGGTCTTCTCCAATTGCTGAGAGGATGTCACGAACAGCTGATTCGATTTTCGAAATATCTGGATGCCAGCGACGATCGGAGAACTGATCAGTGTCAGGCGTGTCAATTTCTTTCGAAATGGGAGATCCATTCCGCTTTATATTGTCTGCTGGCATGTGCAACCTCGTCTTTCTAGCTGCGTCATGTTCGAAAACCTATTTCCTTGCCTATTGGCAGGGAACGCTTGTCACACTCGTAAGGCTTTATGTCGTTCGCCCGAACTACGTACAGTGGTTTCAAATGGTCCGACGGGATGCAAGTGCTTTCCACCTGTGGATAGGATAGGGCAGGCATGTTTTCCGGTTACTTCTAGTGTGAGGTATCCCCGACTAGATCTTTCGCGGGACACGTTGAGTATACGAACGATTATTAATGAGACCGAATCAAATACTTTAGATGCTCAATTGTTTTTCTTTTTTTACGCACGTTGCCAGCTTAGTTAAACGTACCTTGACTAAAAGGTTGTGACTTTGGCCCAATTCAGGATGCTGTGCAAACAGGTGCAGTTGTTCTCTGCTAAGTGCCTGGGGATCAATCAGGAAGACTTTTGTTCTGTCCTGGGAAAGGTCGAAGAGGTGGTGAGCGACATGCGTTCGCCTAACGATTAATGTCCATTTGTGATCGGGTTACACGGACCGCAGATTCCTTGAGTATCGCTCCTGCAATTGCCACGCCAGGTTTAGCGATGCGTACGTGGGCAACCTCTATTTGTGAAAATCGGGAAAGCAACTTGTTTGCGATGTTCCCAGCTAATGTTTCCAGCAGATTGACCGAAGGACCTTGAAGGACGTCGGTTACCACCTGATAGACCTCGCTGTAATTAACCGTGTCGGCTAATTCATCTGAGGTGCACGGCTCTGTTAAATCGAGATCCAGATCGATGTCAACGACAAATCGTTGCCCCAAGCTTCGTTCTTCAGAGCGTGCACCGTGATATCCGTAGACAACGATACCGATGAGACTAATAGTGTCAGCTGACATTGGGTGCCGAACCTTCCCGTGACTTGACGGCGTGGTACATCACGATTGCTCCAGCGACTGACACATTAAGCGAGCCTATGCCACCGTACATCCGAATGCGGAGCATTGCGTCACATGATTTGCGTACGGTATCCCGAATACCTTGTGCTTCATTGCCAACCACGAGACATGTCGGCCCGCTGAAATCGGCTGCATCATGGTCGACTTCCCCATCAGCGTCGAGACCGTAGATCCAAACACCTGCGTTACGTAGTTCGAGAAGCGCACGCGTCATGTTGGTGACTTCCACGATTTTTGTTCTCAGGCTTGCACCAGCTGAAGCTCGGGCAACACCGCCGGTAAGCGCTGCGGAACGCCGAGTAGGGACCAATGCACCTGCGCCATCGATCGCCTCAAGGCTTCGTAACAATGCGCCGAGATTTCCGACGTCTTGAATCTGGTCGCACGCCAGGATTACTGGAGGACCGTTATTAGTACTTCCGTTCACCAGATCATTCAGATCGATCGGTGGAGCTGGTTGGATAGATGCGAAAACCCCTTGGTGCATGGAACCGTAGCTGAGTTCATCTAGTTGGGTAGTTTCCACAAAGGTTACAGCGACGGCGGTTTCCGCTGCCGCATCGCGAATCGCCATGAGACTATCGGCCTCTGATCGCTCAATGAACACACGGTCCACTGTAGCTCCATGCTTGAGCGCTTCGGTCACGGCTCGTCTGCCCCAAATCCCAGATGTTACGGAAGGTCGGGGTTTTGCTAGGCGAGTCGCCAGTCCGGACCGTCGGCCGTGTCTTCGATTATTACGCCCAGCTCGGCTAGGTCGTCTCGGATTTGATCGGCGAGATCCCATTTGTTGGCCTCTCGGAGTTGCTGGCGCACGGTGACCAGCATATTGATATATGGCTCGATGTTTGATGAATTGGTTTCCGGCTCGTGCAAGGCGATCCCAAGTACTTCTAGTAATTCAATGAAAACGTTCTTCGCCTCAGTGACATTGGTCGCTGACGACGTTGGGGCTAGTCTGTTGATGGTACGTCCGAATTCGTAGATCGAGCCTATTGCCCTTGGTGTATTGAAGTCATCATTCATTGCTGATTCAAAAGTTTCTCGGACTTCCAGTCCCGATTGAAATAGGACGTTGTTGTCCGTAGATTCATCTTGGCCGTGCGTTCGGAGTACACCTAACAAACGCTCATAACCTGTTTGTGTTTGCTGCAGTGTTTGGGAAGAGAAGTTGAGAGGTGACCGATAGTGAACGCTGAGTAAATAAAGTCGAAGTACGTCCGGAGTAACGTGCGAGAGCACGTCAGTCACAGTCGTGAAGTTTCCTAGGGAATGCGCCATTTTTTCCCCCTCTGTGAGGATGAGACCCGTATGCGTCCAGTAGGAGACAAATGGTGATTCTTGTGTCACGGCTTCTGCCTGCGCGATTTCGTTTTCGTGATGAGGGAAAACAAGATCTATTCCTCCGCCGTGGATATCAATATGGCTGCCCAGTGTTTCTTGAATCATTGTGGAGCATTCAATGTGCCAGCCTGGTCGTCCCCGGCCCCATGGGCTTTCCCAGCCGATTGGCCCGGTGCTGTCGATCTTCCAAAGTGCCCAATCTCGTACGTCCCTTTTTTCTTCGTCGACTGCTACGCGAGCGCCGGCCGATCCATCGTCACTGTTACGGCCGCTGAGTTCACCATATGTTGGAAACGAACCAGCATCAAAGTAGACGCCGGTTGAAGTTGTATATGCGTGACCGGCTTGAATAAGTTTCTGTACGTCTCGAATGATTGCTGGAATGCTTTCGGTGACTCGAGGGAACTCATGTGCTCGCAACACTTTGAGGCGGTCCATGACATCAAAATAGGCCTCGGTGTGTTCTCGTGACCAGTCCATGGGGTCTCGGCCATCTTTGATTGCTCGATCGATGATCTTGTCATCGATATCAGTAAAGTTTTGAACGTGATGAACAGAATATCCGCTGTATTCCAGATAGCGGCGGATGACGTCCATCTGGATAAACATAAAAGCATGTCCCAAATGAGGGTGGTCTTTCGGTGTCATTCCGCATACGTACATCCGAACAGGATCGTTCCGAGGCTCAAAAATCTCTTTGCGACCCGTGCGTGTGTTCTCTATTGATATCGTCAAGCTAATTGACTTTGTTCGAGCGTATAGCGGGGCATTTTACTTGTGATCAGTCAGTTGTCTCGCGTATTAAAAGCGCGGTGGTATAGCAGGCTACAGCGTCACCAGATCCGATAGCATCGACTCCTTCGTTTGTTTTAGCTTTGATGCTTATTCGATTTGCTTCAACATCACCTAGAGCTGTAGCGACGCGGTTGATCATGATCTTGGCAAACGGTGCAATCTTGATGTGTTCGAGTATGACTGTGATGTCAACGTTTACGAGCTTCCAGCCTCCCTCACGGAGTTCAGACATCGTTTCGGAGACGAATTGAGAACTATCGGCATTTCGATTTCGATGATCGCTATTCGGATACCGTTGACCGATATCACCACCGGCGCTCGCTCCCAGCAGCGCATCTACAAGGGCGTGCATCACGACGTCGCCGTCGGAATAGGCGATGGCCCCACCCTTGGGTGCGATTTCCACACCACCGAGAACGAACGGGGACGAATCACCTAATCTGTGAAGATCGTAACCATTCCCGACACGAAGCTCCGGTGTTTCGTATGGCCGTGTAGCAGGCATTGTCCTGTGCCTCCGAACTACCAGTAGTCCTCGGTAATGACTTGTGCTTCTCGACCTTCTGTTTCATACCCATTAGCCGCAAGAATGGGTTTTGCATCGGCGATCATGTCCGGGTTTCCGCATAGGTAGACCGCTGCATTCGCTGACGTGAGTCTGTTCTGGAGATCTTCCAGAAGTTCTCCGGCGAATTTAGGTTCGACCCGGCCACTCATTTCCTCTCCGAAGTAAAGTCGGACAAGATCATTTGCCCGTCCCCGAGATACCAGATCGGTAAAAGCAGGATCTGTATCGGGTCGACTAACGGTGGGTATGTAGGAAAGTCCAAAACCTTTATCTGCTGCCATTGCTTCCAGCTCATCCCGATAGCCTAATTGGTTTGCGTATGAAACCCCGTGCACGACAGTAAGTCTTCGGTCGATTTTTCCAGTTTCTTTATACCTGTGCCAGGCTGCTCGAGCCATCGACACAAATGGGGCGAGTCCTGTGCCGGTGGCAATACATACGACCTCGGGTTGGTCTGTGCGTGAGAGAGTGAATCTTCCTGCTGGACGGGGCATATATAGTATTTCGTCACCGGGTCTATGCTTCCAAAGCGTTCCAGTGAAGACTCCGGGCGTGTTTGAACCATCGTCACTAGCATCTCGAACTAGGATCACGTAAAACTCAAGGTGGCTTAGATCGAGAGGTGAAGAAGCTATCGAGAGCTGTCGAGGCCGTGGGTCAGACGTTGCCTGATCCCAAAAGGCCAGCTGGGTGTATTGCCCGACCTCGAACTCAGGGAAGTTACTTCCATCCGTATTTCGGATGGAAAAAATTGCTATGTCTTGGTCATCGAGCGTGTGCCAGTCATCCAGCACTGCCCGTGACATTCGCTCACGGATATCACGACGTGCACGAGGTGTTCGACGGGTATCGGTTATAGAGGATTCGGCATCAGGCACACGAAACTCCGATTCACTGCGATTTATAGTAGGGCTGCTCCGTTACGAAGCGCGCTGGCTACGTGCGTCCATGATACGGCGTGGGCTTCCTTAATTGGTGGGCCTCGATAATTTGATTGAAGTTTGTGTGTGATTGTTTTGTGAGTTCTTTGTCTTAAGTGATGACGTGGTTGTTGTGTTTCGTGGGATATTTTGCTGCCGGGCTGTGTAGCGGAATCGATACAAGTTCAGGTCTTTGGTCATCTTCTTGTGGTTGTTGGAAAGTCCACGTGGCGACGCTCGGTAATGGCAGAGGCCGTGTTGAGGTCTTGGACCGTCGTAATTTTGAGATTTTCTGGGTCACCCTGATATATCTGGATCGGTATGCCAGAAGCTTCGAGTAACGAGGCATCGTCGGTGAAGTTTTTCAGGTTGTCTGACCTGACTAAGTGCGCATCCAGGATGTCCTTGTATCGAGCGAACTGTGGTGTTTGGGCGTGCCAAACGGTTGATCGGGGGAGGGACTGCATAATGCGTTGATGCTGATCTACTATTTTCACTGTGTCTGTGGCCGGTAACGCTGGGATCGCAGCGGGGTGAATCTCCAATTGGTGTAATCCGTTAGAAATCATTGTTTGGGTTAACAATGGACGGGCGCCATCGTGTACGGCGACGAAGTCAGGAGGTCTATCTTTAAGCGCTTTGAGTGCGTTCAACACTGAGTGGGCACGACAATGGCCGCCAACCACTATCGAACATATTTTTGAGAATTGTGAAGACCGAAGGATGTTCCGGATGTCCTGATCATTTTCAGTGGAGGTTGTGACTACAACCGATCTAATCCCAGCATTGTCTTCGAAGGCTCGAAGACTCCAAGCTATCACCGGGTTTCCCGCGAGGTCCGCCAGCAGTTTATCGGTTCCTTGCATTCGTGTACTGCGTCCACTCCCCAAGATAATTGCGTCCGTTTTCATGTAAGTCCAAAGCCAATCGCTTGCTCGAGATTCGAAGCGGGGAATGTGTTTTCGGACCCCTGGTTAAGATCGGTTCCTTCAGGAACGATGCATCTCTGGAAGCCAAGACGCGCGGCTTCATCAATGCGTTGTGAGGCTGAAGTAACAGTTCGCAATTCTCCGGTTAAGCCAATTTCCCCTATAGCCACGGTGCCTGATTGGATAGGTCGATCGGCATGGCTTGAGGCAATGGCCATTGCTATTGCGAGGTCCGTGGCAGGCTCTCGGAGGCGGAGTCCGCCAACCACGTTGACATAAACATCATGTGTGGTCAGCCCAATGTTGGCACGTTGGGCTAGCACGGCGAGAAGCATGTTTAGTCGGTTTAAGTCCAGGCCGGTGGCGAGGCGACGAGGTAGAGAATAGGAGGTTGGAGCTGCTAGGGCTTGGATTTCAACCAAGAGAGGTCGGCTGCCTTCCATTGCCACGGCTACTGCCGATCCAGGCGCGGCCTCGTCTCGACCGGCTAGCAACATAGCGGATGGATTTGATACTTCGACCAGGCCGCTGCTGTCCATTTTGAAGACGCCTACTTCAAATGACGGGCCGAATCTATTTTTCACTGCTCGTAACAAGCGGTGGGAATGACGGTCGTCTCCTTCGAGATACAGTACGGTATCGACGATGTGCTCGAGCATTCTTGGGCCGGCGACCGTTCCTTCTTTCGTGACGTGGCCAACAATGACGGTAGGAGTCTGCGTGGTTTTTGCGTGATGAAGTAGGCGTAATGTCGACTCTCGAACTTGAGAGATGCTTCCGGGCGCAGAATTAATATCGTCAGCCCTAACCGTTTGTATTGAGTCAACCATGATTATTCCAGCGTTAATTCGGCTGGCCTCGATGAGAGCCCCTTCCACGGAAATCTCAGGATAGATGTATAGCCCATCACCTTTGATCCCCATACGCTGCGCTCGCATGCGGATTTGCGGCGCGGATTCTTCTGCCGCGATATACAGGCATGATCGGCCCGTAGCGGCGATGTTGGCCGCGA
Organism: uncultured Chloroflexota bacterium; assembly: GCA_964522375.1. Classification (GTDB taxonomy): domain Bacteria; phylum Chloroflexota; class UBA11872; order UBA11872; family UBA11872; genus UBA11872. Next base: position 16,877 of record CAZFVB010000009.1, on the reverse strand, counting down.
TGCGGAGTATCAGGGTTGATTTTCCGATGCCTGGATCTCCGGCTAGCAGTACTAATGAGCCTTGTACTAGGCCTCCTCCCAGTACCCGATCGAGTTCAGAGATATCGGACGAGAGACGCTCGTCGTTCGTAGTATCAATATCTGCGAAAGCAACTGAGGTTCCGGTGGTGCTGAGACGGCGAGTGGCAGAAAGTGACGACCGTTCAGTCAGTGTGTTCCACTCGCTGCAGACACTGCATTGGCCGGCCCATTGAGGGTGTTCAGCGCCGCATGACCCGCAGGCAAAAACTCGTCGTGGTCTCGCCATAAAGTCCTTATCACAAATCCTTCGTTAAGCGAACGGTAACTTCGCTGCGGATGGCGTGGATTCCGGCTTCGGTTGCTTCTTTTGCTTGTTCAGGTCTTGATTAGATTCGGCCACCGCGGTGTGCATCCGGTGGTAGTTGAGACGACTCGCCGCTTTTACGCTTTCACTGGCGATTTTGACGAGATCGAGACTTCATCCCCTTCTCGGTCTACCACCACCTTGTCTTTGGGATCGAAAGTTCCGCGCAACAATTCTTCAGCTAGGGGATCTTCAACAAGGTCCTGTATTACTCGACGTAAGGGGCGGGCTCCGAAGTCTGGATCATAGCCTTTATCGGCTAGCAGGTCCTTAGCGTCATCGGACACTTCAAGCTGGAGTTCATGCTCATTTAGTTGCAATCGTACGCGTTCCAGTTCGATATCGACGATCGATCCAACGTCCGCACGTGTCAGAGCGTGGAACACAACGGTCGAGTCGACACGGTTAAGAAACTCCGGTCGGAATACTTTCTTAAGTTCGTTAAGAACTTTTGAGCGCATGTTTTTGTAGTGCGTATCTTCATTCTTTGTGGAGGCTTCGTTAACGAAGCCAAGTGAGGCGTCGCGCTTAATGTGCTGAGCGCCTACATTCGAGGTCATAAGTAAGATCGTGTTTCGGAAGTCTACGGTCCGGCCTTTAGCGTCGGTCAGGCGACCATCATCCATTAGTTGAAGCAATATGTTGAACACCTCAGGGTGTGCTTTTTCTATCTCGTCCAGCAGAATCACGGAATATGAACGGCGTCGAACAGCTTCTGTAAGCTGGCCGCCTTCCTCGTAGCCGACATACCCCGGTGGCGCACCTACAAGCCTTGAAACTGAGTGTCGTTCCATATATTCGGACATATCGATCCGAATTAGAGCGTCCTCGCTTCCGAACATGAAGTCAGCTAAAGCCCTTGCCAAAAGCGTTTTGCCAACGCCAGTGGGTCCCAGGAACATGAACGCTCCAATTGGTCGCTGTGGATCTTTTAGGCCAGCGCGTGCTCGTCGTACTGCGGCGGATATCGATTTAATTGCTTCATTTTGACTGACGACTCTTTTTGAGAGCTCGTCCTCCATGTGTAGTAGGTGTTCGGATTCTTCTTCACGAATCCTTGTGACGGGGATGCCTGTCCACATCGAAACAACTTGGCCGACTTCCTCCTCGGTTACAGAAGCCCGCTGCCCTTCCTGCGATTGCGTCCATACTTCTCTTGCTTCAGTAGCCTTGACCCGCAGCTGTTCTTCGTCTTTCCGCAGATCATTTGCGTCTTCAAATCGTTGGTCGTCGATGGCTTTAGATTTTTCTAGAGCAATGCGTTCGGCTTCTGATTCTAGATCTCGCAATTCCTGTGGTGGCATCGCTTGGCGGATCTTTACTCTAGCGCCTGCTTCATCCATTACATCGATGGCTTTGTCAGGAAGGAAACGATCGGTAACGTATCGATCGGCGAGTTCTGCAGCAGCCTTAAGCGCGTCATCACTGATGTTGACATTGTGATGATCTTCGTATCGTTCTCGGACTCCACGGAGAATTTCAACGGTCTCTTCAATAGTCGATTCTCTAACTGAGACGGGTTGAAATCTTCGTTCTAGCGCTGCGTCCCGTTCAACATGTTTTCGATATTCGTCTAGCGTGGTTGCCCCAATGACTTGCAGTTCGCCGCGTGCAAGGGATGGTTTAAGGATGTTGGCAGCATCAACTGCTCCTTCCGCAGCTCCAGCGCCCACGACCGTATGGAGCTCGTCAATGAAAAGTACCGTATCAGTCGAGGCCTTAATCTCATCGATAATCTTTTTTAGTCGTTCCTCAAATTCACCGCGATATTTCGTGCCCGCGACCAAGGCGCCCATGTCCAGGGTTAGCACGCGTCGATCACGCAATGTTTCTGGAATATCCCCGGCCACTATTCGCTGCGCCAATCCTTCAACTATGGCGGTTTTCCCAACCCCGGGTTCACCAATAAGAGCTGGATTGTTTTTTGTTCTTCGACTCAGGATTTGGATTACACGCTCAACTTCATCTTCGCGGCCTATGACAGGATCTAGCTTGTTCGCTCGGGCTGCGGCGGTGAGATCAATCCCCATCTCGTCAACGATGGGTGTCTTTGAGGAGTTCTTTGAGCCTCTACCGGCGGATGAGCGTCGTTCAATCTGACCCTGACTGACAACCTGGACAACTTGGGAACGTACCTTTTCAAGGTTCACTCCCAAACTCTCGAGCACACCGGCTGCGATGCCTTCGCCTTCGCGGACCAGACCGAGCAGCAGGTGTTCTGTGCCGATGTAGTTATGGCCGAGACGTCGGGCTTCTTCAATAGAGAGTTCAATCACGCGTTTGGCTCGTGGGGTGAGCGTGATATCACCAACCACCATCCGTTCGCCTCGGCCGATAATAAACTCAACGGCGCTACGAACTTTGTTTAATTCAACCCCAAGGTTGGTTAGAACCTGAGCCGCAATGCCTTCGCCTTCACGCACAAGGCCTAGAAGTAAATGTTCTGTGCCAATGTAGTTATGGTTGAAGCGTGTCGCCTCGTCTTGGGCGTAGACGAGAACTTTCTTAGCTCGCTCCGTGAACTTGTCTAACCGATCGTTCACGGACAACCTCCGGTTTAAGCAAGGACCCGACTATTATGCGTCAGACTTAGGTTCACCCTCTATCATCGCATCTTCTTCGCCTGTCGTATCAATCTTCTTTGAATCGCTGTCTTCTTCGGGACTAGTCTCGTCTGACGATGGTTCAGCCTCATCGGATGATTCCTGCGTTGTATCGGTGCTTGAATCAATCTCTGCTTGCTCGTTGCCTGTTCCCTCTGAGTCTTCATCAGTCTCACTTGGGTTTTCGGCGGTAGCGACCAATTCGCCGTCTTCAGCAAGCTCTTCGGATGAGGAGGTGTCAATTTCTATCGGTTGTAAACGTATCCTTCGTCGGGGCGCGTCGATGCTAAGAATCTTGAATTTTCCAGGATTTCCTTCGCTAATAGATTCTAGAGCGGACTCCCCTAGATCTGACGAATGGGCAAGTCCTTCAACTCCGTCTTCCAAGTGTACGAATGCCCCGAAAGGCGCAAGCTTGGTGACAGTTCCATCGACGATCTGCTCGGCTTCAAAACGTGATTCAAGGGCTGCCCACGGGTCTTTGGTGGCTCGACGTAAGCTGAGCGCAATCTTTTTGTCTTCACGGTCGAGCGACAAAATATAAACGTCAATTTCTTCTCCAGGGCTCAGTAATTCTTCAGGACTCTCCACACGGCTCCATGAGAGTTCGGATATGTGCGCGAGCCCGTCGGCTCCACCCAGGTCAACAAACGCTCCAAAACTGCAGATGTTGCTAACTATTCCTTTGCGGATTTGTCCTATCTGCAACTCGTCCAGCAGAACTTCTCGACGTTGGGATCGCATTTCACGTTCCGCAACTCGCTCTGACAGGATCAAACGGTTCCTCCGTCGGTCAAGTTCGATGATCTTGACGTTGATCTGTTGGCCGACCACTTCCGAAAGTTTCGCATTTAGTTCTTCTTCGGTTTCATCTGCGGGGCCTCGCCGAAGGCTCGTAAGTTGTGAAAGGGGAACAAAGCCTCGAGGGCCCACGTCGACCAAAACCCCGCCCTTGTTGAACTCAAGAATGGTGGCCTCGATGATCGTGCCGTTTTCAAACATGTCTTCGGTTGCACGCCAGACTTTTTCTTGCGCTGCCCGCCGTACTGAAAGGATGGCAGGCCCATCTCCTTCAGGCTGGACTACATATACGAGCACGTTGTCACCTAGGGCGTACGACGGTTTTGGCTCATCGTGATTTAAATCCCAAAGTTCTCGTTCAGGAACGACTCCCTCGGCTTTGGTTCCCATGTCTACAAGGAGTTCGTCCGGAGCTACACCGACGACCACACCTTCAATGACATCACTTCGGGATATTGTCTTGAGTTGACCTCCTGGTTCATTGAGGAGGTCATCCATCGACTCTAGCTCGGTAAGAGCTTCAGTGGTCGCGTTCAACCAAGGGCCTTTCAAGTGTGAGAGTAAGAGGTGGCAACACTGCCAAGGAACGTGAGTATATCAGTGGGTGGTTCCTTTGCGGTGACTATATCTATCGCGTCATGGCATTACAAACCCGCCGTCGTAACTTATGTTTTGGCCGGTCATATAACTGGTTTCATCAGATAGTAAATAGGTAACGAACCCCGCCACATCTTCTGGTGTTTCAATACGTCCAAGAGGGATGCGGTCTACGGCTTCTGCCATGACTTCGCCCGGATCCTTGCCTAAGAGGGCAGCTCTTTCTCGATCTATAAGTTCCCACATGGGTGTGTCTACAACGCCTGGGCTTACCGCGTTGACTCGGATGCCGATCGGGCCTAGCTCAAGTGCCATTACTCGAGTTAGACCGTGCAGAGCGGTCTTGCTTGTGTTGTACACACTAGTTGCGAAGGAGGGCATACGTGACGAGGCCGATGCAAGGATTACTATGCTCCCATAGCCACGAGTCGCCATTCGTTGGCTAACGGGATGGACAAAGTGGAATGTTCCATCAAGGTTGACTGCCATGACATCCCGCCAGATTTTTGGGGTTAATTCGAGGAAAGGCTTGACGCGCATTACGCCGGCATTTGCGACGGCGCCGCTGAGACCGCCTACCAAATCGTCCATTTCCTCGACCCAGAGGCGTGTGGCCTCCGCGTCGGATACGTCGAGCGATCGAGATATTGCATGGCCGCCGGCTTCATTGATTTCGGCAGCAACGGTATCCACGGCACTGGTATTGATGTCTGATATCGCTACAGTCCATCCATCTCGTGCCAAATAGAGTGCAGTGGCTCGACCGATTCCCTGCCCCGCCCCAGTGATTGCAACCGCTTGTTTCATGCGTTAGCCCTTCATGGATGGTGCAACTGTTACCCATGCACCACTCGCTATGGCTCGTGAACCTGCATCGATCACACTAACCACGTCACGGTTGAAACGGAAACTTGCGCGGCCTTCTATTGGTTGTTTAGTGCGGATGGCATGTGCCATGTATGCGACACCGCTTTGATGACTTGGTGATCGAGGTTCCAACGGTATGAGGGAACCGTCGACTCGTCCCTCATTGTCATAAATCATGAGGGAAGTTGCTGCACTGGCTTTCGAGTCCGTTTGGCTAGGTGTGAGGACTAACGAGCCCTCGTCGCCGTTGACCTCAACGTGCATCATTTTTCCCTGCGGTCCTGCATAACCAACCTGGATGTGGGACGTCTGCATATAACCGATTCCCGTATCGAACTCGAGTATGGCCGTTGCTGTCTCATCCGCTCTGGCGTCGGGGTCCAGCATCGTCGAGCCACGGGCAACCATGCGCTTTGGTGTTCCCATCCACATGATGCACGGGGTCGCACCATAGCCAGCGTAGTCGATCCATGATCCGCCTCCTTCGTTTGCTTCAAAGAGCCACTGGAACCAGTCGGGTTGGTCTGCCTTACGAGTTGCGATCGAGTTGCCGCCTCGAAACGTGAACTGGTGAGGGCGACCGATTGCACCTTTATTTATTAATGCTTGTCCAGCCTCAATGGCCAATTCGTTGAGGTTGGGCCAGTTCACCATGGCGAGCACGCCGGCGGCTTCTACGGCTCGTACCATGCGCTCGGTGTCTTCGAGGGAGGCTGCCATGGGTTTTTCGATCAGGATTGGCACACCAATTCCTGCCACGGCTTCGACAACCTCAGCATGTTGGGTGTTTGGCAATGTTGATGTGACAACGTCCAATTGTTCGCGTTCAAGTAGTTCGTCCCATGTTTCATATACAGCGGGGATTTTCCAAATGTCATGCGCGAGCGTTCGAGCGCTCTCAAAAGTGTCGGCTGCCGCTACTATTTCGACGTCGGGTATCTCACGCCATTGCCGTACAAGGGTAGCGGTGTGGCTATGACGAATGCCGGCGATTCCGACACGGAGCAGGTCGGGCATGGGTTCGTGGGTTCCATTGGTAGCGACGTTGGAGTGTGCGGTTCGAGGGCTACACACGCAACTTTTGTGTTGTGTTTGGTTTGAGGATCCATGTTGTGGCGATGAACCCGCATATATCTAGTGAGATTTTTTGACCCTCGTCGTTATACTCAAATCTGGACTGGAGGGGTGTCCGAGCGGCTTAAGGAGGTGGTCTTGAAAACCACTAGGCGGTTTACCCGTCTCGTGGGTTCGAATCCCACCCCCTCCGCCAAATGTGGTTGTCTGGTTTTGTGGTCCATATTCTTGGAGGAGTCGCATAGTTGGTCTAGTGCGGCCGCCTGCTAAGCGGTTACCGGGAGTATTCCTCTCGGTCGTGGGTTCGAATCCCACCTCCTCCGCCACTTTCGAGTACGCCAGTCTCGTTTACCTGGTGTGGTCGACCTGACGTACTCACAGTCACGGGAGCGGGATTTGGTTTTTCGTCTCGTTCGTTATCCGGATTCACTCGCCCATGCGTGTATCAGATGATGCGCGATAGCGACTGGACCGGGTACTCGTAGCTCGTCGTCAATTCCTGATAGCGCGCGGCGAACGGTTTCTCGACCGAACCACCGAACGTCTTTCATCTCTACAGTGTCAGCATGGATGGTGGTGGTCAGTGCGTCGGCGTGACATCCGATCATGAGCGATGACGGGAATGGCCATGGTTGGGACGAGTGATAGCGAATCTCACCAACTTCGATGCCAGCTTCTTCACGGACTTCCCGACGTATCGCTTCTTCAATCGACTCGCCTTGGTCTACAAATCCAGCGAGGGCAGAGTACGTGGATTGTCGACTCAGACGTCCTCGTGATTGGCCGAGCAGGCAAGATTCGCCGTTGGTTACGACCACAATTACCACCGGGTCCGTCCTTGGGAAGTGTTCAGCGCCGCAGCTGGAGCACGAACGTTGCTGTCCCCCTCGACGGGACTCTGTCGATTCTCCACAGACCCCGCAAAATCGATGCCGCGAGTGCCAATCGATGTTTGCGCGGGCGTGGGCCAACATTGCCGCTTCTTCCGCAGACAACATCATGGCGGCAGTTCGGGCGTCTTCAAACCTGCATGAACCTGATTGTGGTACACGGATATCGTCCGAGGCGTCGAGGGCGAAGTGGGCGATGTCATTTCTGAGACCAAGAAGAAAATGAGGCTTGTCTAGATCTTCAGGAGCAAGATCTGCCCCAGTCACCCATTGCAAACGTGTGATCGGGACATCGTTGATCAGCACGTCCAGATTCTGGAGCGGGAGAAAACGGCTTTGCGAAGACCGTGAACGCTCGGAAATCCATTCGGGGTTTCGACGTTCTACCTCAGCCCGATCAAGCGGATTGCCGGTGAAGGTGTGTGGACGTTTCATTTGTGGCAATGCATCCTGCCGGTCCTTACATACTCAAAGATGGAACACTTCCATGCAGCGTATAGCGTTCGCTCTCCCCATAAAGCCGGATCGGGTTGATGACTATCGGCGGACCCATGCAGCTGTTTGGGAGGAACTTCAAGAGGAAAATACTCGAGCCGGTATTCGTAACTTTTCAGTCTTCTTGTTCGGCCATCATGCCATCGGTTATCTGGAGTGTGACGACTGGGATCGTGCTGGAGCATATCTTGACGCGTCGGATGTTCAAGCGAGGTGGCAGGCTCTTCACGAAGATATTCTCGATGTAGATACGGCGAGCGGGTTGGTGCCGTTGGAGATTCTGGAGCAAGTGTTTCACCAGGAATAGTCTTCTGCTCAGTCGATGTGATGGCGGTATGTGTCCTTTGTCATTTGATTGGTCGTTGGATGAATTCTATGGGCATCGGAACTCCTGACCACGACCGCCGTTGATAGAATTTCGTGGCGTAGCCGAGACTACGGTTATTGCACGCACAAACCTTAACGACTGAATTAGCTAGGAATTTCTATGTCTGATCCTCGGAAGCGCAACAGCGCTGCTATGACTGATGGGCCATCCCGTGCTCCGGCCCGATCGTATTTAAAGTCGATCGGATTTAACGATAAAGATCTGGCGCGTCCCATTGTGGGCGTCGCCCATGAGTGGATTGAGACGATGCCGTGCAACTTTAATCATCGGCGGCTTGCTGAGCGGGTCAAGGAAGGGGTTCGCGCCGCGGGTGGTACTCCAATGGAGGTGAATACAATCTCGGTCAGCGACGGTGTTTCAATGGGTACCGATGGGATGCGCGCGTCATTGATTAGTCGCGAGATCGTTGCGGACTCTATTGAGATTGCTTCGGTTGGCCATTCATTCGACGCACTAGTCGTAATTGTTGGGTGCGACAAGACTATTCCGGCCGGCGCGATGGTGCTCGCGCGTCTAAATATTCCAGGTCTCGTGTTGTACAGCGGAAGTATCGCCCCGGGAAGATTCCGTGAGCGGGACGTGACAATTCAAGATGTGTTTGAAGGGGTGGGTGCGCATGCTGCCGGCAAGATGAGCGCGGCTGATCTTATGGAACTTGAAAATGTGGCCTGTCCGGGTGCTGGTGCTTGTGGGGGGCAATTTACAGCCAACACGATGGCGACAGCTCTTGAGTTTCTTGGCATTAGTCCTCCGGGGGCTAACACGGTGCCTGCCACGGATTCTGGTAAGAATGACACGGCATTTGAAGCTGGTCGTTTGGTAATGAGCCTTTTAGATCAGGGCGCATGTCCGAGGGACTTTATTACTCGGGAGTCGATAGAGAACGCTATTACAGCGGTTCTCGCAACCGGTGGTTCAACGAATGGGGTGTTACATCTCATGGCGATCGCGAGCGAGGCCGGCGTTCCGCTTGAACTGGAAGACTTCGATCGGATATCGGCACGAGTTCCGATCTTGGCTGATCTGAAGCCGTGGGGGACGTATGTCGCGACTGATGTGTTTAAGGCAGGTGGCCTATCTGTAATTGCCCGGGAGCTACTAAAGGGAGGTCATTTGCACGGTGACGTTAGATACGTTGATGGCCAAACGCTTTCTGACGTTGCGGCTGCGGCTGCAGAAACTCAGGGGCAGCGTGTTATCGCCTCGATCGACAATCCGATAAAGGAAACGGGTGGCTTACTTATTCTTCGGGGAAACCTAGCGCCTGATGGCTGTGTGATTAAGGTTTCAGGGCAGAAACGCGAGGTGTTTTCGGGGCCCGCGCGCGTATTTGATGGAGAAGAGGCGTGTTTTGAGGCGGTCATTGCTCAAGACATTGAGCCGGGGTCGTTCGTCGTGATCAGAAATGAAGGTCCGGCTGGAGGCCCTGGGATGCGTGAGATGCTCGCGGTGACCGGGGCGCTTCAGGGATCTGGGCTTGGGGACTCAGTGGCACTTATGACCGACGGAAGATTTTCCGGGGCTTCGCACGGTTTTATGATCGGGCATGTTGCCCCGGAAGCCTTTCATGGTGGGCCGATTGCTGCCCTTCGTGATGGCGACATCATTACCTTTGATGTCACTAAGCGACGTCTCGATGTGAATCTCTCGGATGACGAGATTGCTGGCCGCCTTGCTGATTGGCAACAACCCTCTCCTCGGTTTTCCCGGGGAGCGATGGCTAAATATGCAAGGTTGGTGTCTTCAGCCAGCGAAGGTGCGGTTACATCTTCCTAGCCAACACGGTCCTAAAAATCTATTCCCAAAAAGATGTCTGTCATTCGTCGTTTGTCGTTGACACGTATTGCCAACTAACATCGGTGCATACCACTGTTTGGGTACCTCAGTCCTACGAATGGAGAACATAGCGCTCATGGAACTTCGTCGCGTGCAGCTTGCTAGTCCTGGATCCAACCTTCGCATGCTTGAACGCGGAAGCGAGAGCAATGCCGATCACGTATTTCTTGATTTGGAAGATAGTGTTGCGCCCAACCAGAAGGTCGAGTCTAGAGCGACCGTCGTGCAGGCACTGAATGAGTTTGACTGGGCAGGAAAGATCGCCTGTGTTCGAGTAAATGGGATTGATACTGAGTGGTTTTATGGCGATTTGGTAGAGGTCGTAGAGGGTGCTGGAAAAAATCTCAACACGATCATGTTGCCAAAGGCCAATAGGCCGGCTGATGTATACATGTTGGACCAGTTGCTGACCCAGATCGAGACCCACAGGGGTCTAGAGGTTGGGCGGATAGGCATTGAGGCCCAAATCGAGATGGCTGAGGGAATGGTCAATGTCAATGAAACTGCTTTTGCAAGCCCCCGCCTTCGCTCATTAATTTTTGGTCCCGGCGACTACTCGGCAAGTGTTCAAGCACGTGGATTATCGATCGGGGCAAGCGAAAAATATCCGGGTCACGTCTGGCATTACGCGATTCATCGCATCGTTGTTGCTGCACGTGCTGCCAATGTGCAGGTGACCGATGGGCCATTTGCTGACTACCAGAATCTTGATGGGTATAGGCAATCGTGTGAAATGGCGTTGGCTCTGGGTTGCGACGGTAAATGGGCTATTCATCCGGATCAGATAGATGTCGCCATAGATGTGTTTTCTCCCTCCGAGGCGGACATCGCTAAGGCTCGACAGATCGTTGTGGAGTACACGGAAGCGCTCGAGAGCGGTAAGGGGGCTATTGTGGTCGATGGCGACATGGTCGACGCGGCGACGCTCAAGATGGCTGAGATCGTTTCGGCCAAGGCTGATGCGGCGGGTCTCTAGCCTGACGAGGATAGATTGATTTAAGGGTGTAATCCCAATGAGTTCGATACCTGACACGTCGGTTTTGACCCAAGGCGAGATTGATTTGTTCCGGGACAACGGCTACCTGGTCAAGGACGGATTCCTCAACCATGGCTTAGTAGAGCGCCTTACAGCCTGTCTTAATGAGGCCATAGAGCGACGCAAGGCGGGTTTCCGGTCTTCCATGGGTGCGAACCACATCGATGGAGACAATAGTCGGATCATGCACATTCTTAATGATGACCCGGCTTTCTTGGATATGGTCGATTATCCGCCGGCTCTATCGATTGCTCGAGCCCTGATGGAGGGTGATGTTCACTTTCATGCTTCCGACGCCTTCTGGGACGAAGAAGTTTTCCCGGAGGCGCTGCCCAGATGGCACATGGATGGTCGGGAAGACGGGTATCGATTGTTTCGTCCAACTGTGCCGTTGCTCCAATTGAAAGTTGGCTATTACCTGTCTGATATGTCTGATCCAGATCAAGGAAATCTGATTCTGGTGCCACAATCGCACCGACGTGAGGCCGAGCCTCCAAGCGAATATCTTGCTGGCTTTGATACGTTCCCGGGTGCGACTCAGATATGTGGTGCGGCTGGCACTGCTATTTTTTTTCACAATGCGGTGTGGCATACGAAGGGCCCGGCGTTACGTGCTGGCGGACGTCGCCTCCTTCTCTACTATGCCTACGAGCGACCGTGGATGGTTGGTAACGAAGAACATTGGCAGTACCCTCCCGAGTTTTATGCAGGACTTACGCCGGAGCGTCGAAAGTTGTTCCACGGATTTGTGTTTGATCCTCCGGAGGATCGTCCGTTTTAGCTCGCCGGATTTCTCGCCTGACTAGCTATTGATCGCGGGAGCGAGGCACCGGGGGCGGTACTGTCTTGCGAATCTGGGCTAGGGGTTGGGATGGCTGTCGGGCTGCTCCCGCCCACTGCTTCGTTTTTACCAGGGGGCCATGCTCAAGACGATTACGAGCGCGCGGTATTTCTGACCCATATTGTGGGAGCCAGGTGGCCTGGGCGATCAGGAACTCGTCGACCATCTGCCATATTTCAGGTGGGTCACAAACTGCGCCCACGAGTGGGTCGTGAAGCATCGCTTGTTTAAGTAGTAGCGGATCGCCGGTCGTGGCGGCCTGAGTGGCCATCCGTTGAACGTTTATCGAGGCTATACAGGTGGCAGCGCAAGCTAAGGGCAGGTCACCGACGGGTGGTACGTGGATACCGTGAGCGTCTACATACCCGGGGGCTTCGACGATGGCATCCTTGGGTAGATTACTGATTACGTCGTTGTTTCGGACATTGAAAAATCCTTGATATGTTTTCCCGGTTTCTAGGGCCTCAATGATGTAGCTCCCGCGTTCGTCCGATCGGTCGTCGGGGCCAATTGGCGGATCATCGGCTTCGATCCATCTCGGAAAGTCCGTTTCGAACCAATGTCGGCGTTCAGTGCTAACGCGGAGATATCCTCCGGTCTCGCCAGCGGACCACCGCGAAAGATCAATCCATCGGCGGATCTGCCGTGGCCGTTTCCGGTACCACGGTAAGTACTCGGACAAGTGGCCGTTCGACTCTGTGCTGTAGTACCCAAACCGGCGCAAGACATCAATACGGACCTTCTCAGTTTTTGAGAACACCGGATGGTCTTCGAATGCGGCGAGAAGTTCAGCGCTAGAGATCTCTCGGCCGCGGTGCACAATGCGTGTGTACCACGTCTGGTGGTTGATTCCGGCACAGGTGATGTTGACGTCGTCGCGCGTAGTTGCGCCGAGGACTTCGGCAATCTGTGTCCAGCCATGCTCAATACCGTGACAAAGTCCCACCATGTTTAATTGGCCGTCATCAAGCCCGGCCCACGTGTTCATCGCCATGGGATTGGCGTAATTTAGAAACAAGGCTCCAGGCTTGGCGACATCTCGAACATCGCGGGCGAACGCAAGTATCTCTGGAATCGTTCGTTGCCCATACATAATGCCGCCAGCGCACAGCGTGTCGCCCACACACTGATCGACTCCATAACGGAGCGGGATTTCAATGTCGTGGCGGAATGCTTCCAGTCCACCGACTCGAACGCAGCAAATGACATAGTCGGCGTCTCGTAGCGCACGACGTCGCTGGGTGGTCGATGAAATCTTGGCTGGCAATTTATTTGTGCGTATGTCTTTCCGACAGAGTTTCGTTACAAGATCAAGATTTGCTCGGGATATGTCAGTGAAGGCGAACTGGGTATCTGACAGTTGGGGAACGGCCAATATGTCGCGCATAAGTCGGCGCGTAAACCCAACACTACCGGCACCGATCACCGTGACCTTAATGGCCATTGGGGACTCCGTCACGCACCTGGGCGGCGTGGCTTTCCAGTCGGGTCAAGCTGACCCATTTCTTCTAACAGTCGCATGGAATGGCTCACGTCGTGGATGTTAGTCAGCGGTTGTCGTTCGTTTGCTATGGCATCAAGGAAGTCTGCATGGAGTGCATCTATGCCGTCGTCGGGTTTGCCTTCCGGATCTCCAGGGATAGCCGGACCTTCGAGTGTCTCGGGTTCACTCGAATTGTCGGAGAAGATCTCACCGTGGACCGGTGGGCGTAAATAGGCGCTGATCCCGTTGCCATGCATCTCGATTCGATAGTGTCGTGCTCCGGCATGTCCGGTGACCGAGTGAACTCCGACGGCCCCGTTGGTGAAGTGGATGATCGAGTTGTAGGTGCTTGGCCAGCCTGTGTAGTGGGTATCTCCGCGCGTGAGGACTTCATCCCAGGACCCGCCACATAACCAACGCATAAAGTCCACCACGTGGATGTCCTGCTCATAGAGCCGGTTTAGGACTCTTCCTCCACCGTCATCAACAAGCAGGTTCTTACTCATGCCGGCGTTAACCAGCATGACGGGGCCGTTGGCTTCCACCCGGGCTCGAGCTGCACGGGTTAGGGGTGTCCATCGGCGCTGTAGTCCGACACACGCAATTCGGGTATTTGCTTGAGCGGCCTCAGCGATACGCTCAGCATCCGCAGATCCGATACCCGGGGGTTTTTCGATGAAGATGTGCTTTCCAGCGTTGAGCACCTCGACCGCAATGTCCGCGATTTGCTGCGGCGGAGTGACGGCATACACCACATCCGGGTCTTCACGTTCGAGCATGACCCGAAAGTCTGCGTAGCGGCCTTCAATGTCATACATGTCCGCGGTGGTTGCGAGGCGCTCGGGGTCAAGTTCGCATATGGCGGCCAATTCGATTTCCGACGGCAATCTGCTTAGAGCGGGATAGTGTGCACTTCGGGCACGGCGACCGGCTCCAATGAAGGCTGCTCGTACCATGACATTTCCTTCAACAGGGACAGGCGTGCCTGTGGACGACATGCCAGAATCGTAGCGGACCGATAGTACTCAAGATTTGCGTTTCCAGTTGAGGGTGACCCTGGGGACGAAACATCCCTCATGGACGGAACAGTTGTTTGACGTGTGGCAATGTGGGTCTGGCAGCATGGGAAGGCCTCCTTATTTTTTCTCCTGAGGTTTAGGGTTTTGTGTGATCGTGCGATAGCTGGCTATCTCTCCATAACGGAGGCTGATGCGGCTCTTGCGAGCGGCGAATTGTCGGCAATAAGTTTGACGGAAGCCGTTTTCGATCGGGTCGAGCAGTTCGATCCGGCTTTGAATGCGTACGTTCGGCTAATGGTCGACAGTGCGACTGCTGAGGCCGTGGCAGCTGATGTACGTGCTCGACGCGGTGACCGACTCGGACCGCTCGATGGAATCCCAATTGCGGTCAAGGACATTTTTGACACTGCCGGAGTTGTGACGACATACGGAGCTGCCAGATTTAGTGAGCATCGGCCCGTTACGGATGCTCATGTGGTTCGGAAACTTCGAGAGGCTGGCGCGGTGATCATCGGAAAAACCAATACGCACGAACTCGCTCGTGGAACAACGACCGATAACGCTCATTACGGGGCGACTCGTAATCCATGGGACTTGAGTCGACATCCTGGGGGGTCGTCGGGTGGATCAGCTGCAGCGCTCGCCGCTGGTATGACTCTTGGCGCACTGGGTAGTGACACGGGCGGATCGGTGAGGATTCCTGCCCATATGGCAGGAATTTCTGGTCTAAAGCCAACTTTCGGATTGGTAGGACGCACCGGGGCTCGGCCGCTGGTCAGAGCCTTTGACCATGTGGGGCCAATGGCTCGCTCGGTGGCTGACTGTGCCGCAATACTTGAAGTGATTGCAGGGCCAGATGTGAATGATCCTGATTGTTCCAGTCAGCCCGCTGATGCGTACATCCGAGCCTTGTCCGTTGACACGGCAGGTTTGCGTGTCGGGATTGTGAGCGGATTGCGCGATGATGCGGTTTCTGGAATTCGGGAGCATTTTGATTCGTCCGCCAAGGTGCTCGGGGCGCTTGGTATGGCGGTTGATAGTTGGTCGCTACCCCCACATCTTGACCTCGTGGGGGCGCAAATGGTGTCTCGGGCTCAGGGCTATGTGAGCATTCATCACATGTATGACGGTGATTTTAGTTCAATCACAGCGCCGGTCATTGAGCGTTTAGATGCTGGTGCAGATGTAACGGCTCCAGATTACCTGCGTGGGATCGACGCGCGTGAGCGGATTGAGCGTGCGATCTCTACTGGCTTAGCTGATCGAGATGTGCTAATTAGTCCGGCCTATCCGTATCCTGCCGAGCCTATCCAGCCGTTTGATCCTCGAAGTAATGATGTGCCGCATGCGTCTCTATTTAATGCGTCCCGTCATCCGGCGCTGTCTGTGCCGATGGGTTTCGTCAAGGGTTTACCTGTGGGCTTGCAGATTGTTGGGCGTATGGGTGACGACGCCACGGTGCTGGCAGTGGGCCATGCGTTTCAGTTAGCGACCAAGCATCATCTGTGTCGGCCGGCCGATCAATCGCTGTCATCGCCAGCATAGATACGGGCCACGTTCCCACCCATGATCCATGCGCGATCGCTATCCAAGATGTAAGGGCAGTGGTTCTGCAGGTACGGAGCTTGCGAGGTGTATTGGACAGTTGACTTGGCTTGAGTCCTGGATAGGGCTTGTGCCTTGGTGAACTCTGAGCCCCAGAGAAGCTTTCGTGGTCCGAAGGTGTCAAACAAGGCGTGAAGCACGACGTCATCGGGGCCAAACGTTGCGCCCGGGTAACCCGCGAGGATTTCCAGCGACACATCGAAGTTTCGAACGAGCTCGATAATGGCTGGATCAATATGGACGCGGTTTTCTTCGTCGACGAGATCAGGAGGCACGGAGGTTCCAACGTACAGGCCATGCACGACAGTCATGGTCAAATTCGGATAACGATCAACCAGTTGGATAAGGCCCGGAAACAGATCAGGTGACTGGATGCCGTATGAGACGACGCACACGGGCAGATGCATTTGGTCAACTAAATCCCACAGCGGTCGATACTGTTGTGTGTAGAAGTTCGTAAAGGCATCTTCTGTCGGTGGCCATGGATCGAAGTAAAGGCCTCTGAACCCTTCGTCCTGAACGTGGTGTTGGATCGCGTGTAAGCCTGATTCTGTGTGCGCTCGGCTTCCATCAACCTTGCAGATGCCAATAAATCTACCGTCGTGCTCTTGGATCATTCGTGCGGCGTACTTCATTCCCCACACGTCGTTGGTATGGAGGACCGCACAGTCCACGCCAGCCGCATCCATGCAGGTAAGCAGATCGGTGGATGCGTGCCCTCTGTTTTTTGTCGCATCGAACCCAGGCATCCAGTCCTGGGGGGTTTGAACTCCGCAGTGAGCATGGGCGTCGATTACCAGTTGGCGGCCAGTTCCCATTGGATTCCTTGGGAGGAAGATATTCTGACCGTTATTGTCACCATCATTCCATGTCATGCCAACGCCAATCTCTGCTGTAGCTAGATGGACGAGTTGAACAAAGGACAAGACATGTATGAATCACAGAAACATTTTGATA
>CAZFVB010000008.1:0-50621 GCA_964522375.1 uncultured Chloroflexota bacterium | reverse complement strand
GTATTGCGCCTGGTGGTTGGGAGAGGATGGCGACGTGAGCGGGTCCGCCGCCGCGCCCGACGGTCCCGCCCCGGCCGTGAAACACTGTGATCTCTACCCCGGTTTCGTCAGCGACCTGCGAGATGGTCCGTAGGGCCTTGTGGATTTCCCATTGGCTGGTCGTGATGCCGCCGTCCTTGTTTGAGTCGCTGTATCCGACCATCACCTCTTGGGCGTTGTGGCGCAGTGATACGAGTTCTCGGTACGCAGGGATGGCGAGCAGCTCGCGCAGAATCGGTCCGACCCGTCTCAGGTCGTCGATGGTTTCGAACAGGGGCACGAAGTTGAGGCGTGCGACCCCGGCTGAGACGTTGATTAGGCCGACGTCGCGGGCGAGCACGGCAGGGGCGAGAATGTCGTCGACGCCTCTGGTCATCGAGATGATGTAGCTTTCGACGATCTCGTCGCCGTATTCGTCCATGCGTGTCCGGAGCGTCTCGAGCAAGCGTCGTGCCCCGTCCGGGTCGCCAACTTGCGATGCGGAGAGTGGCCGAGGGGACCGGAGTTCTTCAGCCAGTAGGTCGGTCCGTTCGAATCTGCTCAGCTGTGTGTAGTCCGTGCCGACGGCGTCAGCGAAGAGCTGCTCTAGCTCGGCGTGATGGTGGTCGCTGTGCTGGCGGATGTCGAGGGTTGCGAGGTGGAATCCCACCATGTCGACGATGCGGCGCACCCTGGCAACGCGGCCGCGGGCGATGAGGTCTCCGCCTGTCGCTTCGAGCGACTCAGCGATGGTGGTGAGGTCGTGAGCGAGCTCTGCGGGTCGCAGGTACCTGCCCGAAGCGCGCGACGGTTTGGCTGTCGCGAGGAGGCGGTGGTGGATGACGGCGAGGCGCTGGCGGTAGGGCTCGCCCGCGCTGATTGCTCGAAGTCGGTCTCGAACCTCGGGGAACGCGGCGCTGTCGGCGTTTAGTTGGGTCTGCAGTTTGGGCGAGACGCTTCGGACGGTGCTGGCGACGCTGAGTTCGGCCGACAGCCCATAGACCTCGGCTATGAGGAGTTGCAGAGCGCGGCTGCGTTGGTAGTCGAGAACGTCGCGTGTCGTGTCGGATGTGATGTGGGGGTTGCCGTCACGATCCCCGCCGACCCATGAGCCGAAGCGAAGTGGCTGTGCCTTTCCGTCCAGGCGTTGGCCATGTTCTCTCAGGGCTGCGTCGATGTCCTCTAAAAGCTCGGGTACGCCTTCGGTGAGCATCTCGGTGAGGAAGTAGAGGATCGAGCGTGCTTCGTCGAGGGGTTCTGGACGGGCACGCCGGAGCTCGTCGGTTTGCCAGATTGTGTCGAGGAGGGCGTCGACTCGGCGATCGATTCGCGCGGCCTTTGGTCCTTCTGGGTCCACAGCGCGTTGCTCTATGAGGGTTGCTATCTCCGCAAGCTTGTCCAGGATGCTGCGCCTGGAGGCTTCGGTCGGATGTGCCGTGAAAACGGGGTAGAGCTGGACGGTGTTGGCTTCGTCGGCGATCTCGTGGGGTTCGAATCCCTGACCAAGGAGGTGCTCGACGGTTTCGGAGAAGCGTCTGGACCGGGTCGATCGGTTCTCGGCCAGATCGTCGATGTGGTGGACTCGTTCGGCGGTGTTGGCGAGGTGGAAGTAGGAGGTGAACGCGCGGACGAGATTGCTGGCCTGGTTGACGTCGAGGCCGCTGAGAAGCTCGGTTAGCTCGCTCCCAACTTCGTCACGGTGGCGCAGGGCGCGGGCGAGCCGGCGCACTTCCTCGACGCGTCGAAGGAGGTCGGGTCCGCCTTGGCGGGATAGGGAAGCGCCGAGCTGCGCGCCGAGGCGACGTATGTCGCCTCGGAGTGATGTGTCTTGCTCCGGGGTTCGCATGGTTGATCAGGTGGTGCGTCAGGTGCACGTGGGTGAGGGAGTCATCGCCACGGAGTCGCTTCCTGGGTGAGGTTTGCCTGGAGCGCGATATATCCGTCGGTGCTGATCCACTCGTGATCGGTGGTATCGCGGAGGTGCTCGGGGATGGGCATTGGTTGGCGCTCCTGAGGTGTCGGGGTGGCGGTGTTGATGGCGTCGGTTCTAGATGGCGGCCAAGAGAGTTTAGGTGCTTTTCTTTAGGCTGAAGCCAGCCTAATCAGGTTTGTCAGTTGTCCAGCCGCGATCGCTTCGAGTTGTACATGAGTCGCCGCCATGGCCTTTGCAAGATCTGGAAGGGGGCTTACACGGGCCCTGCGCCGATCTGCGTCGACGACGAGCGCAGGGATTCGGTCGAGCGCAAGTTGTCTGGCGGCTCGGTGCGCATCGTCCATAGGGTCTGACCCAGCGTTGAGGCCGACGTTTCCGACGCCGTCCGTTAACAAGATCACGATTGGCCTGATCTCTGTATCGCGTGAGCGTTCCCGAATGATTACCCGTCGTGCAAGCTCGAGTCCGTGTGCCAGCGGTGTTCGTCCGCCTGTAGGCATTTCCTTCATCCGCGCGTGCGCCAGATCCAGGCTTGTCGTTGGAGGTACCGTCTCAAGTGCATCTGTCTTCCTGAAGGTCACCAGTCCTACGCGGTCACGGCGTTGGTAGGCGTCGGCTAACAGGCCCAAAACGGCTGACTTTGTTAATTGCATTCGTTTTTGTGCGGCCATGCTTCCGGAGCCGTCAACAACAAAGAGCATTAGGTTTCCGACTTTACGCATACGGCGACGGACGCGAATGTCGGCCCGAGTGATCGATAGGCCGGCCTCGCCAACACCACGAAGCGCTGCCGCACGAATAGTGTCAATGAGGGAGACGTCGGGTGGGTCGCCAGGGTTCATGGGACGGCTTCGAACGGACCGACCCCGACGACCTTGAACCTCATGTTGTGTTCGTCGCCCGGACTTGGGCCGGGTTACGGGAAGCCGTTCGGGTGCCAACAAGGTGGGTGATTCTGGTAAGGAGTCCGCATCAATTTGGCTCTCGGCTCCGGAAGCTGTGGGTGTTCCCGCGTCCCTTCCAGAGGCGTTGGTGGTGTCATCAGTTGTTGAGGCTGTGGACATTTCCTTGTCGGAGTTTTCGCCCTGTTCTGTTTCAGAGTTTTGTTTTGCGTCAAATGATTGAATCGCTTGGTTGAGTTCGTCCTCGTCTAGGTGAGGGGGTGTGAACGGATCGCGACGGCGCCGGTGCGGCAGCGCGATTTCGGCCGCCCTGCGCACGTCGTCTCGTGTGACTTCGTGCCGCTTTTCCCACGCGGCAATAGTGCACGCAGTCTTGTGCATCACGATGTCTGCTCGATGTCCATCAACGCCCATTGCGATGGATATATGCGTGATAAGCGTGAGCATTTCTTTTGAAAGCACCACCTCTGGTAAGCGCTTTCTTGCACCAACGATTCGAGTTCGCAATTTGTCACTTTCGTCGGCCCACTCTGCGATAAAGGCTCGTGGATCCGATTCGAAATTTATTCGTCGTGTCACGATGGTCGCGCGAGCCTCGGGTTCCAGGTCTCCCTTGATCTCAGCTGCTAGGCCAAACCTGTCGAGAAGTTGCGGTCGTAGATCACCTTCTTCAGGGTTCATCGTACCGACGAGGATGTACTCCGCCGGGTGTCGATATTGCACACCTTCACGTTCGATCAGGTTGACACCGGAGGCTGCGCTGTCGAGCAGCGTGTCTACCAAATGGTCGTCGAGCAGGTTGACTTCGTCGACATACAACACCCCGCGGTGCGCGGCAGCCAGTAGGCCAGGTTCAAATTCACGGCGGCCTTCCGATAAAGCGGCTTCAAGGTTGAGGGTTCCAATAACTCGATCTTCGGTAGCTGATACCGGAAGGTCGATAACTTGGACCTGTCGGGAGTGTGAATCAATGTCGGAGTTATTGGCGCGCAGCGCTTCACATTCGACGCAAGTATTTAGGGAGGTTGGATCACAGCCGTACTGACACATTGCAACGTCAATTTCAGGCAGGACAGCTGCGAGACCTCTGACCGCAGTTGATTTGGCAGTGCCCCTCTCGCCTCGGATAAGGACGCCGCCGATGCTTGGGTTGACAGCGTTCAATAACAGGGACAGTCGCATGAGGTCCTGGCCCACAACAGCGGCGAACGGGAATACCGTCTGGCTTCGGTTGCTTTCGGTCTCGCTCATGCGGTCATCCTCGCACATCCATAGCGTATTGATCTGGGCGGTTGATGAGACCTTTCCCGTTTGGTTATGCGTTTGGTTTTTGGTGCCAAAGACGCGTTCGCAGGCAGTTGGTAAGCCAGAGGCCGAAGGTGAGCAGCACAAGTAGGCTAATGATTTGTGATTGTTGCAAGTCCAAGAAGTGAGGTGGTTGGTCGATGCGCAGAAACTGCAATCCGAAACGCATGGCTGCGTAACCTGCGAGTACCGTCCAAAAAACGTAGAGACGTCCGATATACCGTGTGGCCAGCCACACGGCGATCGCAAAAATTAGGAGGTCTCCTAAGAGTTCATAGCTTGTCGCTGGGTGGACCGGCATCGACTGTCCCTGCGTATTTTCGTGGGTGTAGTACACGGCCCACGGCAGGTTGCTTGGTAAGGCGTGGTGTTCTCCGTTTATGAGATCTCCGATACGTCCGATGGCCATGCCCATGATTAGGCCAGGGGCGCCGATATCAATAGCTGTCCGGACTGGATGCTTCATCCACCAGGCTGCTAACGAAACTCCGAGAGCGCCGCCGAGTGGCGCACCCCAGACCGTTATCCCGCCTTCGTGAAAGGCAAAAACTTTCCCCCAGTTGTCGGTGAAGAGATCGAGGTTGTCGACCACAAAGAGTAGTCGGGCCATAACAACCCCGCCGCCTAGCGCGCAAAGGGCGATCGTCATTACGTCGTCCTCAGGGATTGTTGTCCGACGACCAAGTCGTTGTGCAATCCATACTCCAACCAGCAACCCGATGATTGCGAACGCTGAGTGCCAATTAAACCGAAAGGCACCAATTTGGAAGATGTCGGGATCCCAGGGAATCGCTATAGCGAACATTGTGGATTAGCACGTGTTGAGTATCGCGATGTAATGGTACTTGTTGGGATCGTCTTCTTCAGTTTTCGTGCTACCTCGACCAGTCGTCGATGCCTTGCTTTGTTGAGGTGTTACGCACGTCTTGGTTGACGACGTCAGCGGGTCGTCCTTCGATGAGGGTTGAACGGACTGCAGCGGCTAATACGGCGGTCCGGATTCTGGAGTCAGGCGTGTCAGTAAGTGGACGTGTCCACGTAGCTTTGTCTCGATCGAGTATTTCTGGAGGAAGGGCAGCATGTTTCGCGGCCAGATCAAGCGCTGGGCTCCATGATGGTGTCCCATTAAATGGTGCAGCCTGTGCGGAGCCGGCTAGAGCGATAGCAACATCCCGAGCACTTGGGTCTGCCAGGTGACTGGTGGCGACGTAGGTGGCGTGCATAGGGTTTTTCGGCGCTGTTGTGGCCCAGCTGACCACGGGGGCTACGTCGCATGCCCTTTGGGTCTTGGTCGATAGGGCGGCTCGGGTTTTTAGTGCACGGCCATGTACGAGGGCCATGGATATCTTTCCGGCAGCGATAGCTTCGACTGGATTTGCAACGCCATCCCAAGCTGTCGGGGAAGGGGAGGTGCCATGAAGCTGCCACTGATTGATGTACCACTGCCATGCGGTTACTGAGGAGGTCTTCCCAAATGTTCCGGCTGAACGCATAACTGTTTCCAGTTCGGGGATGTCGGCTACTACGCCGAAGCCATAGATGTGCTGCGTAGGATCCGTCATTCGTTTGGCTGATTCTTCGAGATCGGCATACGTGGACCCAAGGTTCTGAAGGCCCGAGTCTTGGAGACGACGAGGATTAGCGAGTAGGTGGACTGGGTAGCCGAGCATCGGGATGCCAAGGATCTGGTTTTCATGGGTGCCAAGGCGCAGGAACTCTGGGATGAAACCCTTGGAGAGTAAGGTGGCGTGTTCTAATGGGGCCAGGTCTCCTGAAGCGGCCAGGTGGGCTAGGAGGCTGCCTGGAATACCGCCAAGTACGTCGGGTCCTTTACCAGCAGCGATTCGGGTGAGCAGTCTGTCTTGTGCTGTGGGGCCGGCTTCTATGCGCTCGAGAACAAAGTCGCCTGCATGGTTGAGTGATTCGACGCTTGAATAAAGATCATTGCCAAATGCCGGTCCGATAGCCATTCGCAGTTGAACGCGAGACGCCGTAGGTAGGAGCTCGGTGGTGCTGAGTTGGTTTGTCGGGGCTGGTTCCCGGCGAGATGTGGTGCTGAGGACTGTGTGGGTGACGAAGGAAGGGCGTTCGGAAAACATTGTTCGTTCGACAATTTTGGGTATGACGACGACGCGTTCCAGGATGGCCTGGTTACCGCAAGCAGCCATAGCAGTTGCGGCTGTTGTCCCCAGCATGAGGCGGAGCAGGTGTCGTCGGGTGGCAGGTCTGCGACAGGAAGGCTTTCCACGAGGGTTCGCGGCACTGCAAAGGTCGTGTGGGCTGTTCATTGATCAGCGTGCGACGATAGGGGGTGCTTGCCTGTTTCGTGCTTGAAGTTGTCTTGGTAGCGGAGTTTTTTCATGTATGACGTTGCGATCATTGGTTCTGGCCCGGCTGGGCTAACAGCTGCGATATATGCCGCTCGTGCAAAGCTTGCCACGCTTGTCCTCACGGGTGATGCCTTAGGTGGGCAGATTGCTACGACAAACGATGTGGAGAATTATCCTGGGTTTGAGGAGATTACCGGCCCTGATTTAACCATGCGTATGCGTGCTCAAGCCGAACGGTTTGGGGCCGAGACGGTTTTTGACCAGATAACTGAAGTTGATTTCGACGGCCCACCATTTTCACTTGTCGGGGGGTCTACTGCCTATGAGGCCCGCACCGTAATTGTTGCGACGGGGGCTAGTCCAAAACTACTTGGTGTTCCCGGGGAGCAAGAGTTCTGGGGCCGAGGTGTCTCGGTTTGCGCGACGTGCGATGGCGCGTTTTTTCAAGGCCAACCGGTGACCGTTGTGGGTGGAGGTGATAGTGCGCTGCAAGAAGGCTTGTTCCTGACTCGGTTTGCATCCACGGTAACCATTGTTCATCGCCGCGATGAGTTGCGGGCGGGGCCGTATCTGCAGGATCGAGCGCGACAGGATCCCAAGATTGAGTTCATATGGGATTCGGTGGTTACCGAGGTGAGGGGAGGTGAGGTGGTTTCCTCCGTCGGGCTGAAAAATGTGAAATCAGGAGACGAAGTGGATTTTCCCACGGAAGGGTTGTTCATTTTTGTTGGGCATTATCCCAACACGGATCTGTTCAAAGGCAAGCTTGAAATGGATGACGAAGGCTACGTCATTTCTGATCGTTTCATGCATACGAGTGTCGATGGCGTCTTTGTCGCAGGTGAGGCTCAGGATCATTACTTTCGCCAAGCTATTACGTCGGCTGGTGAAGGGTGTCAGGCTGCTATGGAGGCTGAGAAGTTTCTGGCTGGGCTTTCTACCGAAGGTTCGAGTTGATCGGCCAATGGTCCAGGAGTCCTTTGCTTAGACGAACTCTCAAGCCTTTGACAAAGAGGTAGTGTGTCTGGGGCCTTACGGTTGTGAAATAACGCGCCCGCTTTGCATCACGAATTCAACCTGCTGTAAAGAGTCGATGTTGTGTATTGGGTTGTCGCGCACAGCCACTATGTCCGCCATTTTCCCTGGCTCTAGTGTGCCCACTTCAGATTCAAGACCGATGGCCTCCGCGGCAACTCGAGTGCCAGCCAGAAGGGCGTCGGCCGGGTCCATTGTTTCTGCCATCAGGCTGAACTCGACCGCATTTTCATGGCCGTGGGGCATTTCGAGGCCACCGGTGGTGTCGGTGCCAAGAGCCAAGCGTGCACCTGCATCATAAGCCCGGCGAAGGGATCGGACCTGGTTCGCGTAGGTGGTCTTGTCATCTGCCCCGGTCCGAAAGGCTCTAGCTCGCAGGGTGGGTACGACGAATGTCCCTTGTTCAACGATAAGGCCAAGGGTTTCGTCATCAATGTTGTGAGCGTGTTCGATCGTATCAACGCCTCCGAGAACAGCAGTCTTTACACCTGGCGTGCCCATCGCGTGAGCAGCTACTCGAAGCCCCGACGTGTGAGCTTCATGAACGATTGCTTCGACTTCGGCGACGCTGTACGTGGGTAGTTCCCCCCATGCCGAATCTCCGTGACCCGTCGACGTGCCAATCTTTATTACGGTGGACCCTTCACCAATGCATCGGTGCACAGCCTTTCGGCACGCGTCAACGCCATCGGCCGGCCTGACCCAGCGCCACGATGGTTCCATGCCAAACCAAGGTCCTCCAGTTCGGGCGATCGCATATCCAGCTGCCAGCATGCGGGAGCCTGGGATTTCTCCGTCATCAATGGCCTGTTTCAGGGCGACCGAGGTTTGAGAGCCCAAATCTCGTACCGTAGTGAAACCGGCGTTTAATAAGGCTCCTATTTGCGCCGTAGACCTGATTGCTCGGTACTCGATGGGTCCTGGGTGGTCGTGCGCTGGGTTTTGGCCCATGAGATGAACGTGAGCATCGATAAGCCCGGGTAACAGTGTGCATGGTCGAAGGTCTATGAGTGTGTGATCAGAACTGATCTCCGTGTTGGATGCTGAGCCGACCGCCTCAATTCGAGACGATCGAACGAGTACTACACCGTCGTCAATGAGTGATTGATTACAGGCGGTAAATAGCTTTCCTGCGCGAATTGCGATTGGTGTCGAGTTGTCAGTCACGTTTGACCTGGCTGTTTATGCGTGTTGATTTAGGCCAGTAGTTGGCATCACACTTCACTTCAATCCTGAGTGAATATTGACGAGAGAGTGATTGGTCGGGGCGAGAGGATTTGAACCTCCGGCCTCATCGTCCCGAACGATGCGCGCTACCAGGCTGCGCCACGCCCCGAGTAACGTTGAGTATAGGAGACAAACAAGGTTCTGTTTTTTCTGTCGGCAGGAGACGGACATGGGGTGTTTACACAAGGCTATGTTTCATGCGAAAAGGCCGTGCGGATCCAGGCTGGCGCGTAGGGCAAGGAGAGCTGGTGAGTCTGGCTGCGTTTTCATAAGGGGTTCCACCCTAGCGTCGATATCCGAGGTCTGAAGCTTAGTCGCAGCTAGCTCAGCTTCCTTGCGGTGGTCATAAAGGGCGACAATCCGGCTTTCATCCTTCGCTTTTACCCGTGCCTTTGCCATGCTGACGTAGTCGAGTAACTTGTTGGCATCGGATGGGACCAGGTTTTCACAACGCAAGACAGCTTTGGCTTTTAGCAGGGCTGTCTGGGTGATCACCGGGTCAACAGTGTCTTGTTCAGTTCGGGTTCGCAGGCGGAGTGTGAGGCGTGTGACTGCTCCGAGTTGACCGTGCGATCCCCAGAGCGCGTGCGTCAGGCCATATCCGACCGAGTTTTTTACCGTGGCTCCACCAACGGTAAGGGTTTGCCCCAAGCCATTAACGAGTTGCGCACCAAGCACCCATCGCCGGGCCGGTCCGTCGGCCGTGCTGGAGGCTGTTGCCCGACCTGACCCAACTATGCCACCGATGGTTCCTGGCGCTTCAAGTCTGGAGACTGGCCAGTAAAGCCCTGCTGCTTGCAGGCAGGTGTCAAGGATGTGCAGGTCAACGCCGGATCCGACATGGGCAATGAGGTCGTTAGCGACCAGGTCGATGGTGTTGAGGGCACGTGTGCTCAATAGGAGGGTTCCTGCATCCGGCTCTTGGCGGAGGTGTTCAAGATTCGATTGTCCGACGATCCGGACTCGGCGATGTTCTTGGTGGGCGTGTAGGACCGCCTTAGCCACGTTGGTCGCTGAGGTTGGTTCGATGGTGGCACGATTATTCATTACACGGAGAGTAGCGCGAGATGGTTGTGAAGCGGAGAATTGTCTATGCGTGCACGCCGGCCATTGGCGGCGCTTGCAGGTCGTAGTGCTGGTCGTCTGTCCCGGCTGATTGGTCGGGGAGGTGGTTCGGCGATTGGTGGCCTCGTAGCGTCCGTAATAGATCCAAGATTTGTACGCGATAGCTTTCGAGGTCTTGCTTCGACTGTTGTCGTGACTGGGACGAATGGCAAAACTACGACTACTTCTCTAATTTGCAGGGTGGCCCGTGATTCGGGGCGACGGGCCATGACAAACCCAACAGGGTCCAATCTAGAGCGCGGTGTGGCAGCCGCTATCTTGCCGTACATGGATTGGGGGGCGAGCTTTCGTGATCCGGCGAGTCTTCATGCGATTTTGGAGCTGGATGAGCGAGCATTTATACACCTTGGGCCAAAACTTCAGCCTTCGGTTGTCGTGTTGCTTAATTTGTTTCGTGATCAACTGGATCGTTATGGCGAAGTTGATGCCACCGCTGCTGGGTTCGCGGCGTCGATGGATCAGATCCAGTCGGCCACTTTGGTGGTTAACGCAGACGATCCTGTCTTAGTTTCGGTGTCCCGACGTCATGAGGGGCCAGTGATATTTTTTGGCATGGACGGGTGGTGTGGTGCGGCTGCTCCTGATGTGTGGGCTGATGTGGGTCGGTGTCCGGAGTGCGATGCTCGTCTCGAATGGTCCTGGGTTGTGTTCGCGCATCTTGGCGACTACCGCTGTCACGAATGCGGGTTTTGTCGGCCATTGCCGGATGTTCGTGTGACGAACTACGAGTCGCGAGGCCTTGATGGTTCGACATATATGCTCGAGACCGCAGGGGTCGGGCATCGGATCTCCACGACCCTGCCTGGTGTCTACAACGCGTACAACGTGGCGGCAGCCGCTGCGGCCACATATGGGCTCAAACTTGACCCAGGCGCTGTTTCTTCGGCGGTCCGGACGGCCGAGCCGGTCTTTGGTCGTGCGGAGCGCATCGAAGTGGGCTCCACGACACTTTTCATACTGCTTGTAAAGAATCCGTCGGGGGCAAATCAGGCCATTGATTTACTTCGGTCTGAGGCCAGGCCGTTGGATGTGCTGCTCTTGCTAAATGATGGGCTAGCTGATGGTGAGGATGTCTCGTGGATTTGGGATGTCGAGTTTGATCGGCTTAATGCTAATCGCATCACGGTCGGAGGAGTTCGCGCCCAGGATCTTGCACTCCGATTGAAGTATGCGCATGGGGAGAAGATTGCTGGCAAACTCCATGTTCAAAACGGTGTTGAGGCGGCGTTGAATAAGGCTCTGGCCGAGGATCCACGAGTCCTTGTCATTCTTCCCACGTATACGGCTATGTTAGAGCTGCGTTCAATATGTGCCCGCCGTGGTTGGGTCACGCCATTCTGGCGAGACGTTGCATGATGTCCTCAAATCCTGTTTTACGGATTGCGTATCTGTACCCAGATCTCATGAATCTATATGCCGATCGCGGCAACCTGATTTGCTTGCAGCGTCGGTGTGAATGGCGAGGTGTTTTGACTGAGGTGCAGCGCCTTGAATGGGGCGACACATTACAGGGAGGAGCCGATCTTTACGTCATTGGTGGCGGTCAAGATCGTCAACAGAAACTTGCGAGTATCGGTCTATCAAGCGGAGTTGCTGATCAAATCCTTTCAGACTTGGGTGATGGAGCGGCCATGCTTTCGGTGTGCGGTGGCTACCAGTTGATGGCTCGGAGGTACCGGGCGGCTGATGGCGATGTTATGACGGGCCTTGGGGTGTTTGATGCGGAAACCGTTCACCCAGGAGACGCTGTGCCTCGTTGCATTGGAAATGTTGTGTGTGATTGGAACAATTCGACGCTAACGGGATTTGAGAATCATGGTGGGCGGACCTATCTCGGGTCGCACACGGCTCCGCTTGCCAGGGTTCGAGTCGGCCATGGAAACAATTCGGAAGATGGGACTGAAGGAGCTGTGGTGGACTCGGCTATCGGGACATATCTCCATGGGTCGGTTCTTCCCAAGAACCCTCATTTGGCGGACCATATCATCCGCTTAGCCTTGGCTCGTGTCGCCCCGGACTTCCCTCTTGACATAATAAATGACACGGAGGAATGGGCCGCCCATCGGGTATCGCTACGAGTGGCCGGAGTGGACGCCCAGTGGGGTGAGGAAGTTGCCAAAGTCGGTGGTTCAGGTGTCTAGTGCTCAGGACGCAAGGTCCCGGCGCCGGTTTTTGGTGCCGGGTGTGATGGCTTTCGTAGGGGTAGTGATTGCGATGGTGTGGCGACGTGTGAGTCCGCCACCGGTGTCATCGGCGGAGGGGCTTGTGACCGCGGGTTCGCCTGCTGATTACGGACTCGATGAAGTGCGCGTGTGGCCGGAAGGTCGATTTTATATGGTGCGTCGGAGCGATGGGTTTGTGGCGTTGTTTTGGCAGTGCCCGCATCTTGGCTGCACAATTCCGCCGCCAAAGAATGGTGCATTTGAATGCTTGTGCCATCGATCTCGGTTCGATTTAAATGGTGGAAAGGTTTTTGGTCCGGCGCAACGGGCTATGGATCGATTTCCAATTCGTCTGCATCAAGGCAATCTCGTTGTGCAGGCTACTGACGAATCAGTGATTCGGCGGACAATCCACGGTCCTCAGGACGCATTTGATCCCAACTCCGTGGCATGATGCGGCTAAGAAGTGAGACGTTTGAATTGGATCGACTGTGAAACACGAATCCTATGACGAAACCTGTAGCATTTGCCGGTCAAATGCTGCTGATGACGGCACTGCAGTCTTCGAAAATGATCTTTGGTTAATTAAGCACACTGGTTCACCGTTCCCCTTGGCGGGATGGTTTCTGCTTCAGCCACAACGCCATGTTCAGGGTCCCGCTCGATTCAACGATGAGGAGGCCACAAATTTTGGTCCGGCTCTTCGTCATTTCATGCGTACCCTGGAAGTGGTGACGGGTTCGTTGCGAAGCTATGTGGTGGCTTTTGGCGAGAGCTATCCGCACATGCACGCCCACCTGATCCCACGATATGCAGAACTTGCTGATGACGAGGTCGCCTGGGGCATTGCTGATAGATTCCGAGCTATAACCGCGGGCGAGCAGACTGGTGTGCCGGAGTCAGACGTGACCAATATTGTGGAGGCCTATCGAGCCGCGCTCGAGTCTGACCCCCCGCCTCGCTAGACTTCATCGGTACGGAATGGTCGTAGTAAATCCTCATCGGTTTCACGGTGCCGGGTGAGTCTTGATGTGCCTTTACACACGAGGACCGTCGCTGGACGTCCGACCATGTTGTAGTTGCTGGCCATGGACATGTGGTAGGCACCGGCCGCTGGTATAGCCAAGATGTCACCTCGGGACAGGGGCGGCAGTGCAATGTCTCGTAGAAGCACGTCGCCGGATTCACAGTAGCGGCCGGCTATTGTTACTCGACTCGGCGTGCCTGTTGCTTCTCGGTTAGCGAGTAACGCGCTGTAGGTGGCTTCGTATAGGGCCGGTCGAATGTTGTCGGCCATGCCTCCATCAACGGACACGTAGGTGCGTACACCGGTAATGGTTTTAATGGTTCCAACGGAGTACAAGGCGACCCCTGCGCGGGCGATTATGGACCGTCCTGGTTCGATCAGGAGTCGTGGCACGGGGTCGAGCTTTCGCGAGTTGACAGCGTCAGCAATTGTTTTGACGAATGCGTTGGCGGTTGGTGGGTCGTCGCTTTCCTGGTACCGGATGCCGAAGCCGCCACCGGGGCTAAAGTCAAAGAGTACGAACCCATGCTTCTGGCGCATAGCCTCTGCGAAGTCGAGGAGGATGCCGACAGCGTCGGCGTACGGATCCAATTCAAAGATCTGGGAGCCAATGTGGGAGTGGAGGCCGATTGGATTGATCCATGGAGCCTGGACACACTTCTCAATCGCAATTTCGGCATCCCCTGACTCGAGCGGGAGTCCGAACTTGCTGTCGACAGCCCCGGTGCGAATGTAATCGTGTGTGTGGGCTTCGACACCAGGCGTGATGCGAAGAATAAGGTTCGCCGGAGTTTCTCGATGGGCTGCGATGTCTGCAATTAGATCAACCTCGTCAAGACTGTCAGCCACGATGCGACCAATGCCTGTGTCCAGCGCATACTCAATTTCACTCGGGAGCTTATTGTTGCCGTGCATCACGATCCGGTCGGCTGGCATGCCTCCAGCGAGGCCAACGCGAATCTCCCCACTGGAGACCGCGTCCATCCCGAGACCTTCTGCTGCAGCTATGCCAGCAATGGTGGGGTCAATGTGAGCTTTTGCAGCGTAGAGCGGTAGGTTGTTGGGGTAGAGCAGGTTTAGTGGATTGGTATAGCTCTGGCACTGGGTACGTAGCGTGGATTCGTCATACACGTATAACGGGGATCCATACTTGGCAATGAGTTGATCTACCGGGATGTTTCCGAGCAGCAGAACGCCCCGATTATCTCGGGTGGTCCCAAGAGGAAAAATTTGGGTCAGGAGTTGATGTTCTTCGTGGTCAAGGTCAGTAGTCACAGGGCAACCGACGTTGGAGAAGGTTCCTGTGATCGTACACCCAACATGGGGGCTTATGGTTCGACCAGGGTATACGCAGGGGGGTGGGCGGCTACAACTTCTTCGTTAAGGGCAGTGCCAAGGCCTGGTCCGGTTGGGACGGTGAGATACCCATCGACTATCGCGGGGCAGTTGGTCATTAAGGCGTCGCGCCACGGAGCAGAGTCCACATCAGTCTCCATGATCCGCAGGTTGCTGACGGCGGCGGCGACGTGGGCACACATGAAGGTGGAGACATGACTGTAATAGTTGTGGGGAGCGATCTGGATGTCGTGCGCTGCAGCTAGTTCGGCGATATGGATCGACTGTGCAATGCCGTTCCAAGCGACATCGATCATGGCCACATCCATGGCGCCGGCTGCAAAGAAGCGGGCGTAATCCCGCACGGTGGTGAGGTTCTCGCCGGAGCACAGGGGTATCTGGATTGAGCGTCTCACATAGGCCAAAACGTCGGGGTCGTAGGTGTCATATTCAATCCACAACAGGTCATAGGATTCTAGCGCCCGAGCTATCTGGATTACGGCCCGTGGGTTGAACCGAAAATTCAGATCGAGACAGATGTCGATATCAGGACCGACTGATTCACGAAAAGTCTCGATCTGGCGCACGATGATCGCGAGGTCATGCCGTTCAAGATTCTTGTCTAAGGGACGAGCGAAATGCGTAGGATGGCTAGGCCGAATGGGGTTTGTTTTTAGGGCGGTATAGCCACTGGCTGAGACCTCACGGCCAAACTTCGCGAGGTCTTCCCAGGAGTTGATCGGTGGGGTGTTCAAGAATTTGGAGTGCCGGGATCTGTAGCTTCCGCAGTGGGACCAGTACAGCCGGATGTTATCTCGGGTGGGGCCGCCGAGCATGTCGGTGATCGATGCCCCGAGTATCTGGCCCTTGAGATCCCAGAGAGCCGCTTCGATGCCGGCCAATGCCTTTTGGAGGGGGCCTCCTGGATTTTGGCGGGCCTGGAAGGTCATGTCGGCGGCAAGTGCCACTACCCGTCGTGGATCTTTTCCTACGATCACATCGGCTAGGTCACGAATGCCGCCTGCGAGGGCTTGAGGTGTTTGCCAATCACTGCATTCACCATATCCGACTCGACCATCGTCGGTTTCAACCCGTGCAAACGTCCAAGTCGCCCATCCGGCAGCGCATTGCAGGGGTTCAACGGCAGTTACGACCACTTTTGTTCTTGCCTTTTCGTTATGCCCGACGAGTACCTATGTGCCAAAAATATGTCAGTGTCTCGAGAGAGCGTCTTGCGCGGATGCGGCAGCAGATCGGTATTCCTGTGCCCGTGTTCGGATGAGATGCTCAACCTCAGCCTCTGTTGTGTCCCGTGTTGCTTGGGCAGGAACACCTAAAAGGACGGATCCTTCTTCAAACGTCTTTTCCTCACCAATCAAGGCTGCAGCTCCTACGATTGAATGGCGGCGGATAACTGCTCCGCTCAGCACAGTAGATTGGATGCCGATGAGACATTCATCTTCGATGGTGCAACCGTGAATCATTGCCATGTGTCCTATGGTTACATCTGCTCCAATCGAGACTGGTCGGTCCGGGTCTACGTGGACGACGCAGCCGTCTTGAATATTAGTGCCACGTCCGATGGTGACTGGCGCTAGGTCAGCACGAATGACTGTGTTGTACCAGATACTGGCATCGTCTTCGACGCGAACGTCGCCGATCAGCTGTAC
Organism: uncultured Chloroflexota bacterium; assembly: GCA_964522375.1. Taxonomy (GTDB): domain Bacteria; phylum Chloroflexota; class UBA11872; order UBA11872; family UBA11872; genus UBA11872. Next base: position 34,552 of record CAZFVB010000008.1, on the reverse strand, counting down.
ACCAGGGGCTAAAAAGACATTGTTGCCTACACTCGGATAACTTCCGTTAATACCGTATAACGTGGGTCCATTTGGCGCCGGTATGTTGTCTTGAAGTAGCGCTTCTGCATGTATTTTTCGGAAGTGGATTTCGTCGAGTGTTTCGGCAGGTCGCATGATGAGGTACAGGATGGCCCCGAATGGGCCCAGCAGTAGTACGAGGAGTGATGCGAAGAGCTGTACGTAGATGTCGGCTGTTCGACGCCGAATATCTTGGTAGGCCCAGACGAAGGATGCAGCCCACACAGCGGCGCTAAACGCTGCCAGTAGAGCTATACCGGTTGCAATTGCTTGGCCTAGTGACTCCATGATCGGTCGGACATTCCTTGGGCAATTACTGGATTGTAAGTCGCAGGGTGAATGATGTTAATCAGGAGCGCAAGCGTATCCTGCAGGGTGGCTGGTAGATGCCGCTTAGCAACATGGGTGCTTTGAAGTTTTCGTGCTCGCTACTGTGCGAGTTCGTGCAGAACGTCTAGCACAAGAGCGTCCTCAAGTTCGATGCCAAATGAAGCGTGCCCAATGGCGTCGGGCAGAACCCATCGGATTCGTCCGGCTTTCACTTTCTTGTCCCGGCTCATGGCATTGAAGATCTCCGAAACCGTGGCCCCGGTAAATCGTGTCGGCAAGCCGATGTCCTCAAGAAGCTGTTCCTGGCGGGCTGCGTCGGCTTTGGGCCATTGACCAATATGCGCGGACAACCGCCCGGCTCCGACCATTCCTATTGATACGGCTTCTCCGTGGCGGTAACTCCCATAACCAGCTGTTGTTTCAATGGCGTGGGCAATCGTGTGTCCATAGTTAAGTACAGCCCGTGGGCCGCGATCTTCGGGATCTTGGTCCACCACCTGCGCCTTCCAGTGGACGCATCGTTCAACTAGGTTGGCGAGCAGGTCGGAGTTTCGCAGGTCTTCCTTCGAGGACTCGACATGGGAGAACATGTCGCGATCAAAGATCACGGCAGTTTTTATTACCTCGGCGTAATCAGCGACAAGCTGAGGAGGTTCGAGGGTTTCAAGCAGATCAGGATCAATGATGACCAAGGCCGCCGGATAAAAGGAGCCGACGAGATTCTTGCCTGCCTCGATATCAACCGCGACTTTTCCTCCAATACTGCTGTCAATTTGCGCGAGTAGGGTTGTTGGGATTTGTATCAGGGGGATCCCGCGTCCAAAGGTTGCGGCCACAAAACCTACGAGATCTCCGGTGACACCACCGCCTAGCGCGACAATGGGTTCTTGTCGTTCCGCTTGTTCCATTGCGAGCCAGTCATAAAGTTGGGTCGCGACGTGGAGCGATTTACTGGCTTCCCCAGGTGGGAAGCTATGACTTCGAACCTCAAGGCCACCGGCAGACAACATCGCAATGACTCGATCACCGAGGATTTTCATCACGGTTTGGTCAGCGCAAAGAAAGACTCTTTTAGTCGGGGTGATTTCAGCAATGAGCGGAGTCGACGTAGTTAGGCTGCCAGAACCTATTACAACGTGGTCGAGCGAGCTCATTGCGCGTTTGAGGCTATCGCCATCGTCTCAGCGGCAGACACTACTTTTTGAGCCACTTCGTAGGCTGTCAATCCAGCAGTGTTGATTCGAAGGTCAGCCTGTTCGTATTGGTGCAAACGTTTTGCTCGAAGTCGGACCAGGTGGGCGACAGGGTCATCTTGTAGCAGCGGTCGAGGTTCATGGTGAAGCGAAGCGTTGAGTCGTTCTGCGGCTTCAGTTGGGTCAACGTCCAGCCAAACTACGAGACCACGCTTGAGGAGTATGCGTCGGTTGGTGGGGTCGGCAAAGGCGCCGCCGCCAAGTGCGAGTATCTGTTTGGGTTGGGAACTCATCGTCTGGACAAGAGTGCGTTCAAGTTCACGGAAACTCTCCTCGCCGTCTTCCGAGAATATGTCAGCTATCGAACGGCCGTGCTGGTTTGCGATTTCGTCATCACTGTCGCTGGCCTTCCATCCAAGGAGTTCCGACGCAAGTTTGGCAACAGTGGACTTTCCGGACCCGCTCAGGCCGATAAGGAACACTCGGTCGATACCTGTCATTTCATTCGTTTTCGTTCGATTTATTGAGGATCGAGTACGTGTGTCGAAAATGATCTGCGTTGGTCTTTGTCTCCGCCAAGCTATCGCCACCAAACTTGTCGAGCATTGCGTCTGCTAGAACTAACGCGACCATTGCCTCGCCGATTACGCCCGCTGCCGGCACGACGCACACATCAGAGCGTTCGAAATGGGCGGTGGTTGGTTCAAGAGTTGCGACGTCTACCGTGCGGAGGGGGCGGCGCATCGTAGAGATAGGCTTGAGCGCGCCTCGAACAATGATGGGTTGGCCGTTGGTCATGCCTCCTTCGAGGCCTCCTGCCCGATTGTTCAGGCGTGTCCATCCGTGTTCCGCGTCGATCGCGATTTCATCATGTACATCGTGGCCCCTGGCTGCCGCGTTTGCAAAGGCTGGGCCAATCTCGACCCCTTTGACAGCGTTGATGCTTACGATCGCTTGCGAAAGCTTTGCATCGAGTTTTCGGTCCCAATGGACGTGGCTGCCTAGTCCAATAGGAACGCCCCATGCTACGACTTCAAATATGCCGCCTAGCGTTGAGCCTTCTTCTCGTGCGGCATCAATCTCTGCGGCCATTGCGTCTGAATGTTCCGGGGTGATCGCTCGTACGGGAGAGGCGCCTACGGAATCCCAGGGCCAGGATGCTGGGTCTGTGGGCTCAAGCAGAGGCTCGTCGGAGATCGAGCCTATCCGGGCGGTTCGGCTACGTATCTCAATGTCCAGCTCCAGTAAAAGTTTTCGGGCAACGGCGCCAGCTGCGACCCGAGCTGTGGTTTCTCGTGCACTCGACCGCTCAAGAATATGTCGTAAATCATTGGTTCCGTATTTAATCATGCCAGCTAAATCTGCATGGCCGGGACGTGGTTTTGTAACTGGTTCAATGGCAACGTCGGGAGGCTCGATGGCCATTTTCTGCTCCCAATTTATCCAGTCGCGGTTTTCGATGAGCAAGGTCAGTGGGCTTCCAAGGGTGTAGCCGTGGCGAACACCACTTCTTATCGTGGCTTGATCTCGCTCGATTTTCATTCGTCCGCCACGACCGTATCCCCCTTGTCGACGTGACAGATCTGGATTGATGTCTTGAGTTTCCAGCGGGACACCAAAGGGCAGACCTTCCATAACGACGGTCAGGCCAGGACCATGTGATTCGCCGGCCGTTAGATATCGAAGATGTCCCATTGCTTAAGGTGCTCCTGTTGGTTGATTGCTGGACACTGCTGCCCACCCGGCGCTGAACATGGCGTCAAGGGGTGGGTTTTCACCAGTCCATTGTTTGAAGCTGGCAGCGCCTTGGAGTACCAGCATTTCAAGCCCTCCGAGTGTTTTTGCTCCTGTTGACTTTGCAGCATGGAGCAACGGAGTGGTAGTCGGTCCGTATACGATATCGAACACAAGCAAGTTTTTGTGTAACCAGGACGGGTTGACAGGGGATTTGTCAGGTTCTGGTCCACCTGCCATTCCAACACTCGTGGTGTTCACCAAGAGTGTGGATTTCGAAAGTTGAGCCTCGAGTTGGTCGGTGTCCAGCGTGGACGCCTGAATTGTTGTTCCTCGGATTTCTGTCACGCTCGTAGCGAGTGCTTGGGCACGTTGGAGTGTTCGATTTGCGACAAGAACAGATTCTGGTTGACAAGTCGCAAGCGCGTGCACAACAGCGCGAGCCGCCCCTCCAGCACCTAGGACCACCGCGTTCGTGCCGACTGGATCGAATTTTCCGAAGGTTTGTAACGAGTCAAGAAATCCTTGCAGGTCAGTGTTGTCGCCTTTCAGTTTTCCGTTTTCGTAGATGACGGTGTTCACTGCACCAAGGCTGCTAGCAGCCTCGGTAAGGAAGTCCATCGCGTGGAAGGCCGTGTTCTTGTGTGGGATCGTGACATTAAGTCCAGACAAGTCACCTTTTCTAACTTCGTCAAAGCGACGCTGCTCGTGGCCTGGTGGTGTCGGAATAGCCACGTACGTTGCGTCTAGCTGAGCGGCGTCGAACGCCGCCTGCTGGATGATGGGTGAAAGGCTGTGGCCGAGAGGCCATCCAATGACCGCGTAAGTACGTGTGTTCATGCCCGGAGTTGTTCCAAGTCTTGCCAGAAGTTTGGGTATGACACATCTACAGCATTGGCTCCACGGATCGTAACTGGCTGTCTTCCTGAAAGTCCGGCGACTGCTGCGAGCATCGCAATCCTATGGTCTCCCGCTGCTTCGACTTCTCCTCCGCCGACGTGCTGGGGGCCGTCAATTACAAAGCCGTCAGGCATTGGTGTGATCTGAATTCCTAGAGCGAAAAGGGCGTCGGTGACGGTTTGAATCCGGTTTGATTCCTTTACCCGTAGTTCTTCAGCGTCATCGATCCTTGACGATCCCTTGGCCGTGGCGGCGGCTAAGACGAGCGTAGGGATTTCGTCTATGAGTCTTGGGATTAGTTCGCCGCTGACGTTAACGGGCTTGAGGTCGGATGAGGAAGCTACGACCGTTCCTGTCGGTTCCGGTTTGAGTGTTTCCATATGGATTTCGATTTGGGCTCCCATAGCGCGGAGTGCGTCAAGGAGCCCAATTCTCAGTGGGTTTAGGCCCACGTCTCGGATCGTGATTACAGCGTCCGGATGAATCGTTGCCGCCACTATCCAAAAGGCTGCGGAGGAGATGTCTCCGGGTACTACCACGTCGAGGGCCTGAAGCTTGTCGATGGGTTTTATTCGGAGTTTTCCTGCCTCTTCGGCTACGTCTGCACCTTGGGCTCGCAACATGCGTTCCGTGTGGTCACGTGATGGAGATGGCTGGCTAATAGTGGTCGATCCATTTGCTCTGAGTGCGGCCAACGCGATAGCCGATTTAACTTGAGCGCTGGCAACCGCGACTTCGATATCAGTACCGTGTAACTGGCTTGGTCGTAGTGTTAAGGGTGCGAACCTTCCTTGCTCACGACCGTCGATTTCTGCACCTAATTCTCTGAGGGGTTTGGAGATCCGATCCATTGGTCGGTTCCGCAGTGATGCGTCGCCCGTAAGGGTGGCGTTGAACTGGCGGCCAGCTAGTAATCCGGCCGTTAGCCGCATTGTGGTGCCGCTGTTGCCACAATCAAGAATGTTTCGGGGTGCAGACAGAGAATGGAGACCAGTCCCGGTCACTAGTAAGTCGTCTTTAATGGTTTCAACTGTGGCGCCGAGTTCTTGCATTACTGCCATGCTCGAGAGGGTGTCGCCTCCTAGTCCGGCTCCCTTTATTCGCGAACGTCCGTTGGCGATCGTTCCAAGAAGCACGCCACGATGTGTTATCGATTTGTCGCCAGGGACCCGGATTTCGCCACGGAGACGTTCTGCGGGCGTGACAGTTCGGATCTTCGGTGATCCTGGGCCGTGCATGATCAGCTGGCGACGCTTTGTGTTGACCGGCCTAACGAGCCGGCGAGAGGCTCAAGTTTCGCCATTAGGCCGCTGAAATTCTCAAAGCTGAGACTCTGTTGGCCGTCGATCAGTGCCACGTCGGGTGTTGGATGTACTTCAATGATGATTCCGTCAGCGCCTGCTGCAATAGCGGCCAGAGAGAGAGCTTCAACCATGAACCAGTGACCAGTACCTTGAGACGGGTCGACAGCGATCGGTAAATGGGTCCGCCGACGGAGTAGAGGAATTGCATTGAGATCAAGAGTGAATCTGGATGATGTTTCGAAGGTGCGGATGCCTCGTTCACAGAGAATTACGTCTGGGTTTCCAGAAGCCATGATGTACTCGGCGCACATTAACCATTCGTCAATTGTGTTCCCCATGCCTCGCTTGAGCATCACAGGTTTTTCACAGGCGCCAAGTTCTCGTAATAGGACGTAGTTTTGGGCGTTTCGGGTGCCTACCTGTAGTACGTCGGCGTGATCAGCAACAACGTCCACATGTCGTGGGTCGAGAACTTCGGTAATGATGGGCAACCCGGTTGTTTCGCGTGCCTCAACAAGGAGCTTTAGGCCTTCCACGCCGAGCCCCTGAAAGCTGTACGGAGAGCTCCGAGGCTTAAATGCTCCGCCGCGAAGCACCGTCGCTCCAGCAGCGGCGACGTGCTGGGCAGTCGTTAGTAACTGGTCGCGGGTTTCTACTGTGCAAGGTCCAGCCATGACCATGGCCGAACCTTTGCCGATGGAGGCATTGCCAATCTGGATGCTGGACCTTTCTGTTGCGTCGCTTCGAGCTGCAAGTTTGAAGGGTTCTCCGATAGGCATGGCTGAAAACACACCCGGCATTCTTTCGATTTGTTCTGCCAGTTCGGGTGGGCGTTTTCCGATCAAGGCAATAACCGTCTTTTCTACGCCGCGCAGGACCCGTGTTTCGAGGCCTTCGGATCGAACTCGGTCCTCGATGGCTGAGATTTCTTCTTGGGTGGCAGTGTCTTGCATCACAATAATCATTGGTTTCTCCTTGGATGGCGTTTCGCATAAGACTGGAAAACAAAAAAGCAGAGGCGTTAGCCTCTGCTGCCGGCACCTGCTAGCCCGTTCTCACATGGAGATTTGGCCCAGCAACGCCGGCCTTGTAAACGCGAAATGCGAATGGATTGTGGGGCTGGTGAAAATCACTTGTAAATCATTTGTGGGAGATGTCATAAACGTGGTTCCGAGTTTGCGTGAGTGTTAGGTAGTCGTCAACATATTGCGTTAACGCGTATGGGGTCATTGAGTCTCGTTCACATGTCAGTCTGGCATGCCTTCTGCGATGAGTTGGAGGTGTTGATTCGTTGTGTTATCGAGAAGATTCCGTCAATGTCATATGTTGACGCCCCCTGAATTTGGTGTCTGTAAGATGCGGTGGGAACCATATCTGTCCGCCGGATTCTCTTGTGATCATCCACCAGGGCCACCGGCCGAGCGGTGAACTGGTGGAGTGCTCCAACCATCACCAGGCCGTTCAAGGCGGGAAGGATGCCGTGTAGCAGGTTGAAGCTAAGTGCTGGCCCGAACATCGGGGCCAAGAGCATGTAGGTCGGTAGCGTGCCTAACAGAAGGTCGGAGAAGAACAGGCTTTCGCCCATTCCGTAGAAGCCAGGACCTTTGGAAGAAGTTTTGCGGCTGGTGCACTAAAGATCCGCGTTCCCATTCACAGGTGGCGAGTAGAAAAAGCTGGTCGATGTCGCCTAATGGATAGGCCGACGAATCCGGGATCGGCCGGTTGAAGTACCAGCCCAAGCATGCGAAGAACAGCACCAACGGGATCATCCTGACCACTCGCGTTCGCCACCCTGTCTGCCAGATCGTGACCCCGTATCGTTCCACGCGAGTTCCTCAACCCTGATTTTGACGATGCTAATACTGCCCGACATGGTCTTCGGGATGGTGATGTTGGGTGCGCGACCCCTAGCCTTAGCAAAGGCCGGGCGGGACATGCTTCCCATGGGTACATATTACTTGACAGTATCACGCTCAGGTATTAAGGTTCTCACATGAGTGAAAAAGATGATTCACGTGGCGAAGCTGAGGTTTCAGCCAAATCGAAACCAGATGACATAAAGGCTTCTGGCCCTAGTCGTGCGATTGCTTCTGTGGAGCCAGAGTCGACATTTCTTCCGGTTGTGCCATTGCCTGACTGGGTTGCCTTTCCTGAATTGACGATGCCTCTTCATGCCAGTCGTGCTATTTCAGTTGATGCAATAGCGGCTGCTGCAGAAGCAGGCGATCTGGTACTTCTTGTGACGCAACGTGTTGCTCGAAAAAGGGTTGATCCTGCCCACCTTTTCCGGATCGGTACCGTAGCGAAAATTATCCGTCGGCTACGAATGCCCGACGGTGGTGTTCAGGTGCTGATGGAGGGTCAGCACCGTGCGGCGCTTGAAGAGATCGAATCGGTTGGCAGTTATTTGCAAGCACGGGTTGTGCCGTTGTTTTCTGACGAGGCTCCAACACTAGAGCTTGAAGTGCTTCGCCGGGTAATTGTTGCCCAAGTTGAGGCAGTTGCAGATGATACGAATCTTCTCGCTCCTGAGATGGTTTCAATGGCGAGACGAGCGGCTGATCCGAGCTGGCTCGCTGACTACATAACCTTTTCGTCGGACATGTCGGTTCAAGAACGCCAGGATATTCTCGAATCTCTCGATCCTGCCGATCGATTAAGAAGGGTTGCCACATACCTAACTCGTCAGGTTGAGATCCTTAATATTCGGAACAAGATTCAGGGTGAAATCCAAGACGGTATTGAAAAGGTACAGCGTGATTTTTATCTACGGGAGCAATTAAAGGCGATCCAAAGGGAACTGGGTATCTCAAATCCCCAGATTGATGACAGTGACGAATTAAAGACTCGGGTCCGTGAGCTTGATCTTCCGGATGAGGTAGAGGCAAAAGCGACCCAAGAAATTACGCGCCTAGAGGTTACTCCTCCGACGTCTCCAGAGGTCGGTGTCATTCGGGGGTATCTGGATTGGCTGTTGGATATGCCGTGGTCGGTTGAGTCCAAGGGCCAAGAGAGCCTGTCGCGTGCCAGGAAAGTCCTGGATCGGGACCACTATGGACTGGAGAAGGCGAAGGAGCGGGTGTTGGAATTTCTGGCTGTCCGATCAATATCGTCGGAGTTCCGGACGCCAATACTGTGTTTGGTAGGCCCGCCTGGTGTGGGCAAGACAAGTCTGGGTCGCTCTATCGCACGGTCGCTTCGACGCGACTTTGGACGTATCTCACTAGGAGGCGTTCGGGATGAGGCCGAAATCAGGGGGCATCGTCGGACCTACGTCGGTGCCTTGCCCGGGCGCATAATTCAGGCCCTTCGACGAGCAGGGTCACGTAACCCGGTGCTTCTTCTTGACGAGATTGACAAGATCGGACGCGATTTTCGCGGGGATCCGTCATCGGCGTTATTGGAGGTCCTTGACCCGGAGCAGAACCATAATTTTTCAGATCACTATCTGGAAGTTACGTTCGATCTTTCTAGAATTCTGTTTGTTGCCACGGCTAACACTGCGGAAGATATCCCTGCGGTCTTGCGTGATCGTATGGAAATTATTGACCTAAGTGGTTACACGGAAGAAGAAAAGGTTCGAATAGCCCAAGAATTTTTATTGCCGCGACAACTAAGGCTGCATGGGCTAGGTGCTGTGGGAGTCTCCTTTACTGATGGCGCGGTGCGTGAGGCGATTAGGCATTACACCCGTGAAGCCGGTGTGAGAAACCTTGAACGTGAGCTTGCGGGTGTTTGTCGTCGTTTAGCTCGACGTATTGCCAGTGGCAGTCCCTCGGTTCGCCGAGTTACTCCGAGGCAGGTTCGCGCGGCTCGAGGACCAGCAAAATTTCTCCCTGAGGATGAAAGTCGGGACCCCAAGGTCGGTGTTGCGACAGGATTGGCTGTTACGCCGGTGGGAGGCGAGGTTCTCGATGTAGAGGCGGCGTGGGTTGCGGGTGGTGGAAAACTACGGCTTACCGGACAACTTGGGGAAATGATGAGTGAATCAGCTAAGACGGCACTTTCATATGCTCGGTCACGGACGGAGTCACTTGGTATTGACCCCAAGACGTTCTCCCAGAATGACTTGCATGTGCATGTGCCGGTCGGAAGTGTTCCTAAGGATGGACCATCTGCCGGGATCACAATGGGCACTGCAATCGTGTCGGCCTTGACCGGAAGAAGAGTGCGTCGTCATATCGCAATGACTGGTGAGGTCACCTTGCGAGGGCATGTTCGTCCTATTGGTGGTTTGAAGGAAAAAGTATTGGCAGCTCATCGTGCTGGCTTGGACACCGTTATTGCTCCAGAGGATAACCGTGCTGATTTAGACGAGATTCCGGAGAAGGTGCGCAACCAGATTCGATTTGTTTGGGTCAATGATATGGAAACCGTTCTATCAACAGTTTTATTTAGTGAAGCTTCGGGTGCGGCTGCAGCTGTTCCATTGTCAGCTCCCCGTTTGGCCTAGGAGGTAATAGATGGCAGGCAAGATTATTGGGATTGATCTAGGAACTACCAATTCGGTTGTGGCTGTTATGGAAGGAGGAGATCCCAGCGTCGTTACTAATTCCGAGGGTGGACGGCTGACGCCGTCGGTTGTGGCCTATGCCAAGGGTGGTCAGCGTCTCGTTGGCCAGCTTGCTCGCAGGCAGTCAGTTATGAATCCGAAAAATACGATCTATTCCGCCAAGCGATTTATTGGTCGTCGACTCGACGAGGTTGCAGGCGAGGCTGAATCGGTAACCTTTGATGTTGTAGAGGGTGATGCTGGCCAGGCTCTTATCAGCATTCCGGAAACCGGTCGGGAAATTGCCCCTGAAGAAATATCAGCGGTTGTTCTCCAGAAACTCAAGGCTGATGCAGAGAAGTATCTGGGTGAAGAGGTAACGGACGCAGTTATTACCGTGCCTGCATATTTTAATGATGCGCAACGTCAGGCAACCCGTAATGCAGGTGAAGTGGCTGGTCTTAATGTCCGTCGGATCATTAATGAGCCGACAGCTGCGGCTCTTGCATATGGTTTGGAGAGAAAAGGCGCGGAAACCATTCTCGTTTGGGATCTCGGTGGGGGAACGTTTGACGTCACAATCCTCGAGGTTGGGGATGGTGTTTTCGAGGTAAAGGCAACAAACGGGGACACCCATTTAGGTGGTGATGATTACGACCGACGCATTGTTGATCACGTGGCTGATGGGTTTCTTGGCAGTGATGGTATCGATCTAAGACAAGATGCTCAGGCTTTACAGCGATTAATAGAGGCTTCCGAAAAAGCTAAGCAAGAACTGTCAAGCGTTCCGCAGGCCCAAATCAGTTTGCCTTTCATTACGGCAGACCAGACTGGACCCAAGCATCTTGACGTGGTGATTACCAGGGCTGAATTCGAAAACCTCACTCAGGATTTGACTCAGCGGTGTGTTGAACCGTTTAAGCAGGCTCTAAGTGACGCTGGAATAGAGGCGTCTGCTATTAACGAAGTGGTTATGGTCGGTGGATCTACCCGAATGCCAGCGATTCAGGAACTTGTGCGGGATCTTGCAGGTAGGGATCCAAGTCAGGGAGTGAATCCCGATGAAGTAGTGGCGATTGGTGCCGCGATTCAGGGGGGCGTACTGGCGGGTGAAGTTGAGGACGTGGTTCTACTCGATGTCACTCCACTTTCTTTGGGGGTGGAAACTTTGGGCGGGGTTATGACGCCTCTGATTCCTCGTAATACGACGATTCCAACCAGCAAGTCAGAGACGTTTTCGACGGCTGAGGATGGGCAAACCGCGGTAGACATCCATGTTCTGCAGGGTGAGCGGCCGATGGCTCGTGACAATACGACCTTGGGTCGGTTCAGACTGGAGGGGATTCCTACGGCTCCACGCGGGGTCCCACAGATCGAAGTGTCGTTCGATATCGACGCGAATGGCATCGTGAACGTGTCGGCTAAGGATCTTGCGACGGGTAAAGAGCAGCGGATCACTATCACAGCGACGACTAACCTGACGCCAGAGCAAGTAGAAGCCTTGGTTAAAGAGGCTGAATCGCACGCAGCCGATGATAAGCGTCAACTGGAAGAAGCTGAGCTCAAGAACAACGCCGGTAGTCTTGCTTATCAGACCGAACGGATGCTGGAAGAGCACGGTGACAAGGTTGAGCCTGCTGATAGGGAGGCGGCTGAAGCAGCGATTGCTGATGTCCGCAAGGCTCTTGAAGATGGCGGCCTTGAGGAGCTAAAGGGGTTTGTGGCTGTTTTGCAAACAGCCTCTCAGGCAATTGGTGAAAAGATTCATCAGGAAAATGGGCCCGAGACGGCTGATGCTACCGGGTCGGATCATTCGTCAGAGGGTGTTACGTCTAATGACGATGACGTTGTTGACGCGGAGTTTGAGGCTGCGGACGAGAAGTAATTCGGATGGGTGATAAGTGCAACCCCGAAGGTGAAGAGGTGCAGGAGGTTCTGGACCGCGGGGAGGTTCTGGAAAGTGAAGTTGCCTCCCTTAATGATCAGGTCCTGCGGCTACGTGCTGAAATGGATAATTACCGAAAGCGCGTTGACCGAACAACTCAGTCCTTGGTCAAACAAGCCACGGCTGCGGTTCTTCGAGACGTTTTGCTTGTAGCGGATGATCTTGATCGAGCTGTAGTTTCGTTGGAAGGAGTTTTCAATCCCGAACAAGTTCGGGAGGGTGTTGAGTTGACGAGGGATCGGATACGACTTTTGCTGGAAGGACAGGGGGTTGTGCCCATCGAAGCTGAGGGCATATTTGACCCACTTATGCATGAGGCCGTAGCGACACAGCCGTCCTCTGAGCTTTCGTCCGGCACAATCACTAGGGAAGTCCAACGAGGGTATAGGTGGGGCGAAGAAGTTTTGCGGGCGACCCGTGTAGAAGTTGCGATAGCTGAGGAGTCCTAGGTGTCTCAGGTTGATTTTCGCGATTACTACGAGCTCTTGGGAGTGCCTCGTACAGCTACAGCCGAGGAGATCAAAACTGCCTATCGGCGCTTAGCTCGCAAATACCATCCTGATGTCAACCCTGGTGATGCTTCAGCCGAGGCCCGATTCAAGGAAATTAATGAAGCTAATGAAGTTCTAACTGATCCTGAAAAACGCACGCAATACGATGCCTTTGGTTCTAACTGGCGTCGCACCGGGTCATTTGATCAGGCTTTCCGTCAAAGCGGCGTTGGGAGGGCAGGGTTTGGGGCCGGTTTTGGAGGTGGAGGCACCGGTTTTAGTGATTTCTTTGAAGCGCTGTTTGGTGGTGGTCCTGGAAGTAGGACTGCGGCTTCGCAATCGATGGAAGCCGATGTGGAAGAACGTCTCGAGGTGACTCTCACCGAGGTTATGAGTGGTGGCCGTCGAGCGTTCACTGTACGGCTACCGAGTCTTGATGGCACCGTTCGACAACGACGCATTGACGTGACCATTCCCGCAGGTGTCCGGGATGGACAGCGATTACGGGTTGCTGGCGAAGGTGCTGTCCGGGCGGATGGTTCTCGGGGCGATTTATTTCTCAAAGTGAAAACCATGGAGGATTCTCGGTTTGGTCGAAATGGTGATGATCTTTCGATCCGAGTTGAGGTCGGGCTGACAGAGGCAATGCTGGGTGCGGAGGTTCTTGTCCCGACGCTAGAGGGTAAGAATTTGTCTATGCGTGTTCCACCAGAAACGAGTGATGGAACTAGGCTGCGGCTCCGCGGCCAAGGATTGCCGCTGCCTGGCGATCGAGGCCAGGGTGACATGGTTGTTCGTATTGATGTTCAATTACCGAAAAATCTGACGGATTCTGAACGTGATCTTTTTCGAAAGCTCGCTGAACTGCGTGCTGATCGTGCAGTTCGTGTGACGACGACCTGACATGGTTTTTGACGATCCCGGTGAAGAACGTCCGGTTACCGATGAGATGCGGTCCCGGCCGGTCTATTTCATCGGGGTTGTGGCAGAAATGACAGAGGTGCATCCACAGACCTTGCGCCACTACGAACGGATCGGTCTTTTATTACCCAGTCGATCACGGGGGAATGTTCGGATGTTCTCCCAGGTAGATATTGAACGCGTACGGCTTATCCAGCGCCTAACGGGTGAGCTTGGGGTCAACCTGGCAGGTGTTGAGGTGATCCTCAACATGCGAGATCGGTACGAGGCCCAACGGGCTGAGCATCGGCGTCAGATGGGCCGTATGCGCACACGCTATGAAGGTGAAGTCGAACGTTTGAGAAGCGCGTTGCAGCGGATGACTCGAGAGCCTGCGCCGCGTCCCCGAGAGGAGCAGGATAAACCATGATGAATTTTGAAAAATTTACTGAAAAAGCTCAGGAATCTATTCAGCGAGCGCAGTCGATCATGCTTGAACGTGACCACAATCAGCTGGATGCTGAGCATGTGCTGTTGGCGTTGCTTGACGAGAGCGACTCGCTGGCTGTTCGAATTTTGCAGCGACTTCGCGTGTCGCCTGATTTGGCGCGCGGTGAAGTCATTCGGATTCTTGGTGCGAAACCCCGACTTGTTTCGGAGCAGGAGGAAGGTCCTGTCGCGCAGGGACAGATGTTCGTGACGCCTCAGACCGTTGAGATCATGAAAGCGGCAGGAGAGGAAGCAGATCGATTGGGCGACGAATACGTAGGAAATGAACACCTCCTTCTTGCGATCTCGAAATCTCAGACTACGGAAGCGGGGCGGGTGTTGCGCTCGATGGGCGTTGACGCAGAAGGGGTGTACCAAGCGCTTCGTGAGATTCGTGGCGCACAGCGCTCGTCGACTCCAAGCGCGGAAAGTCGCTATGAGGTACTCGAAAAATACAGTGTCAACTTGACCACTTTGGCTCGCCGTAATGAGCTCGATCCGGTGATTGGTCGAGACAAGGAGATCAAGCGGGTTGTGCAGGTCTTGGCGAGGCGCACTAAGAATAATCCGGCCTTGATCGGAGAACCGGGCGTAGGCAAGACGGCTATTGTTGAAGGTCTTGCCCAGCGGATTGCTGCCGACGATGTGCCTGAGTTGTTGCGTGGACGTGAGGTGCTGTCCATAGATATGGGAGCCATGTTGGCGGGATCTAAATTTCGAGGAGAGTTTGAGGAGCGTTTAAAGGCGGTGATCAACGAGGTTCGTGCGGCAGAAGGTCAGATCATCTTGTTTTTTGATGAACTGCATCAGGCTGTAGGAGCGGGAGCAGCTGAGGGCGCGATTGATGCAGCAACTATGTTGAAGCCAGCCCTAGCACGCGGAGAACTGCAAGCGATTGGTGCGACTACGTTGGACGAATTCCGTCAACACGTTGAGCGTGACAAAGCTCTTGCCAGAAGATTTCAGTCGGTTTACGTGGACGCCCCAAGTGTTGATGAGACAGTGCAGGTGTTGGCGGGTATTCGTGATCGCTATGAGTTGCATCACCAACTCAAGATCAGTGACGAAGCCTTGCAGGTCGCGGCCGAACTTGCTGACCGGTATCTGACAGAACGGTTTCTTCCAGATAAAGCCATTGACCTGATCGACGAGGCCTCTGCAAAAGTCAGGGTCGATATTTTTGATGCGCCTCCCGAGTTGCGTGACGCGATGCAAGTGATCGAAAAGTTAAAGGCCGAGGAGGAAGAAGCATGGAGACAACGTGATTACGAACGGGCAGCTACGGTGAAGTCCGAAGTTCTTCAGAACGAGTCAAAGCTTGAGAGTGCCAGAAAGAAGTGGCTTGCTGAACAGGAGCTGGACGAAGTCGTGGGCCCAGAAGATATCGCCGAGGTCGTTTCTAGTATTACCGGTGTTCCAGCGACTCGAATGTTTATGGAAGAGGCTGAGCGTTTGCTCGGCATGGAAGATGCGCTTCACAGTCGGATTGTTAATCAGAATGAGGCCGTAGTCGCGGTGGCTGATGCTATTCGACGCTCACGAAGCGGAATAGGTGATCCCTCCCGACCTATAGGCTCCTTTATTTTCCTGGGCCCAACAGGAGTGGGAAAGACTGAATTGGCTCGGGCATTAGCAGAGTTTATGTTCGACGATGAGGAGGCGATTCTTCGAGTTGACATGTCGGAATATGGGGAGCGGCACACCGTCAGCCGTTTAATTGGTGCCCCACCGGGTTATGTTGGGTATGACGACGCAGCTCAGCTAACTGAAAAAATACGGCGTAGGCCGTATCAAGTGGTTCTGTTTGACGAGATTGAAAAAGCACACCCCGAAGTGTTCAACGTGCTTTTGCAGGCGTTGGACGATGGACGGATGACCGATGGGCACGGTCGGACTGTCAACTTCTCGAACACGATCATCATTATGACCTCTAATGTTGGCGCGCAGCATATCCGTCGTGAAAATCAACTCGGATTTGGCGTGGTAGCTGCTGACGACGAAGAAGCTGAAGAACGTGACTATCGTGACATGAGGTCGCGTCTAATGACTGATTTAAGAAAACAGTTTCGGCCGGAGTTTCTAAATCGAATCGATGAAATCATCATCTTTCATTCGCTCACGCAGCCGCAGCTGCGTGAGGTGGTAGACCTTATGGCTTCACAGCTCGCTGTGCGGCTTGGTGATCAAGGTATTGGTGTGGAGTTGACAACAGCGGCAAAAGATCGTGTGCTGGCTATTGGCTGGGATCCCAATTACGGGGCTCGTCCGCTTCGCCGGACAATTCAGCGTGAGATTGAGAATGTTATAGCCAGAATGCTTCTCGAGGGAGATTGCAAGGCGGGTTGCCTCGTTACCGTCGATGTTGCCGGGAACGAGTTCACTTTTGAGGTCAGCCTTGATGTTGAGCACATGGCGACTCCTTCTGATCTTAACGGGGTTAGCGAGGCTGCCGTTCAATCGTAGGCATGTTTTGTGGGGCTGTTCGTGTTTGTACGGTCCAGCATATGGAACGGTCTTGCGTGGTCTAAGCGAGGCAGGCACGATTAGAGTCCCGTCTGTATGTAGGTCCAGTTATGGCATACACCGCCCTTGAGCGACTTAATCGTGACGAGATTGGTGATCGTGCTCCGTCAGCAGTCGCCGTAATGCCAACTGCTGCGATTGAGCAGCACGGCCCTCATAATCCCGTTGGCTTAGACACCATGTGTTGCATGGCAGTGGCCCGTGGTGCTGCTGAGGCGGCAGGCGAAGTTGATGTGATTGTGAGTCCTCCGTTGCACTTTGGAAGTTCTGATCACCACCGACCGTTTCCAGGTGTGCTATCGCTGAGGAGCGGAACGTTTAGCCAAGTGTTGTATGAGGTGGTTGAGAGCTTGGCGTTGTCCGGGTTTCGCCGGATTCTGATTCTTAATGGCCATGGAGGCAATATTCTCCTTATTCAACAGGTCGCTCGTGACTTTGTGTTGGCGAATCCGGATGCTCGGGTTGCCGCTGCGGCCTACTGGGATATCGCCAGACCGAGGCTTGAAGCTGTGGAGGCTGCTCGTCCGGTAAATGTGCCAGGTCATGGAGGAGATTTTGAGACGGCATTAATGTTGCATCTCGATTCCGAACTAGTACGATCGGACCTGGTTCCGGTAAAGGATGCGGATCGGGATGACCCCAGGACTCCACAGAGCCTGCTATCGCCTCTTCCCCCGCGCAGTTCAAATGTGTCGGACATCCGGTATGGATCGTTTCCGGGTGCTCGGATCACGGGTCTCAGCGATGACGCCTCGGTTGCTACCGA
Organism: uncultured Chloroflexota bacterium; assembly: GCA_964522375.1. GTDB lineage: Bacteria > Chloroflexota > UBA11872 > UBA11872 > UBA11872 > UBA11872. The sequence goes on along the minus strand of CAZFVB010000008.1, from coordinate 17,425 downwards.
AGAACTGGGTCGTCAGTACTTCCATATCGCGGTTGAAGAGGCTGCTGCATTGATCCGGTCTCTAGACGAGTAACAGTGGTTCATGTTTGCAACTGGTGACACGGACTCGCGATGTTTGGGTGAGGGGTCTGGGCGGCGGCGAAGGCGAGGCTTGACGGGCTACGATGCCATCTAGGGCACACCGGAATGTGATTGGTGTGGGTGGCATTCTCGAATATGGTGATGGGATCGTCTTGGTACGGCTTAATTACAGTCGGCACAAAGGCCTATTCATGTTTCCTGGTGGCAAGGTTGAACCTGGGGAAACTCTTCAGGGTGCCCTCGTCAGAGAGGTTGAAGAGGAGACTGGTTTAGTGGCAACACCACGCAGAGTTGTAGCTGTGCGGCACCGCGTGGATCAGGGAGAGTTAAACACCTACCTGGTGTTTGCGATGAGGTATGTGCGTGGGGAATTGAGATCGGACGGTTGCGAGAATGATGTCGTCGGTGTTTTTGGCGCTGATGATTTCAGGGCTGCCCCGGATCGATTTGTTGGTGTGGTTCCAGCGGTGGCTACTCGAATTCTAGAAGGCAACCCTGCTGGTCTTGGTCTTAGCACGTACGTCCCTAAAGATGACAGTTCTTCACCGAAAAACAACTTTGAGTTGTTTAGCATCCCGACCTTGGATTGATTCGGTTAAAACCCGTCGGCCATCCAGAATGAAAACGGTGAATCAGGGAACAGTCGCTGTAAATAAACTTCAATATGAGGAGGTGCACTGATCTGTTTAAGCCCTTCATGACGGGCGTCAACTCCTAAGAACAGGTTGAGGAACTGGTTGGCTGTCATCTTGACCACGGGTTCTTCACCCCGGGGTTCTCCGATTATTACGTCGGCCATAGGTGTTTCGACACGTACTGCGTGGCCATCAACTTCCAACACAAAGGTGGGCCCTGGGAGCGGAGCTGCCCGGCGCCTTCTACGAATCAATTCTGGTGTTGCTGCAATCAAGGCGCCCTGAAGTGAGTTTAGTCGGACCATCAAGTGGTTGGACTCTTCTAGCTCGGCGGAGGCTTTCTTGCGCAGGAAGTTAAAGATTTCTGAGCTTGGGTGTACCAAGCCAGATATTTTTGAAACACCACGCTTTTGGGCGCGGGTTCGCCATGTATTTAATAGCGGCAGTGCAAGGTCTTCGTATTCGATGCCAGCATCGAGAATGTAAAAAGATTCATTGTTAAGTCCGGTGAGTGAATATCCAACTACCGTGTTCACGTGGGTCAGGACGTCAAAGTAGATGTCGAGCCCGAGCTTGCCTTTTGGCCACCAATTGGTCATTGCAAGCCAGTATTCGTCACTACGTGTAAGTGGTCCGACTCTATCAGCGGCCAGGCTGTTGTATGCGGCCTGTACGTCAGGCAGATCCTCAGGCGTGAATGGCCTTACCACCTGACCGCCTGCCGACTCGATGTCGCCGGATGGGAATTCAGCTGCGACTCGCGATGTTGGTATGCAGTGCCAACCCTTTTTTGTATATACCTCGGGGAAACTGGTGCTTAGAAGAGAAAGAGACTGCTGACTCGTATCCATATAGTCGATTGCTGCGTCCAGTAGATTTGCTGCATTTCCTTGGTGGCGGTGGTCGCTGTGGACAGCCACATCTGCGATGCCACCTATGGGTATGAGGCCGGACCCATACCGCATCTCACGGTTGGCAATCCATATATGACCAATGAGTCCCTGGGTATCCTCAATTACTAACTGTTGCGATACGTCCCAGTTCGGATCAGCTTTTTGGTGGGTCTCGAACCAGGCTCTGGATGCTTCGAAACAACGATCTAAGAGATCCAGAGCTTCGTCGTGCTTATCGGGGGTGAGTTGGATGACGGTTTTTGTCATATGTGTTTGAGTAGTGTGTTTCTCGCATTAAAAGGGGCCCGTCGCAGTGTGCGTCGGGCCATCCCTCGAAATATAGCAGAAGGAGCCGGTTGAGCATGGTTGCCCGGGGACTCTTGGTAGCTTGGTCGGAGTGCTGCATGTTAATCCCGGCAGAAACTGCATAGTTGTATGGATCCTTATGATCGTGCGTTTGCTGACCTGGGTGAGCACACGGGGCCAAGCTTTGTATATCCGCTTCTAGATCGTCTCACGACGGTTGTCGACGCGAGCGCGGCGTGTATGCATTGTGTTGAGGGTTGTTCGGATTGTTGCAATCAACAGGTGCTGGTGGGGTATGCCGAATGGGGGGTCTTGCATCGGTGGATTCTTGACCATTTGGATGATTCGGCGCAGCAATCGGTTGTCGAACGCGCAGAGAAGATGTTGGAGGATGACCGCACGTCTCTTCCTGCCTGGATGGCATTGAAGGATCAGGACGATTCCACAAAGACCTATTTGAACACCATTAATCTGGCTCTGGAGAACCAGACTACTCCCTGCCCATTCCTTGTTGACGGTAGGTGTTCTGTGTACGAAGCGCGTCCATCGATTTGTCGTGCGTATGGCCGCATGATGCGAACTGCCGATTCCGCGTATTACTGCGACAAGATTCTGGAGCAGATGGTAAGTGCTGATGCCGTGGACGAAGACCTTGAACTCCCTGTGTTTCAGGGTTATCACCGGGCGGTGCTCGACCGTGGGAACGGAAGACTTGACGAGGTGAACATTCTTCCCGTGTGGGTGCTGTCCCATAGAGCTGCAGACAACACGTTGCGTATGCCAACGCATCGCGTTCTTCCGAACTCAATGTTTCCAGTTGTTGATGGATATTGGGCCTTCGATGATGGGGATGAGTAGATGGCTTACACGTAGACGGGTTTGGGTCTGGTTCCCGACTGGTCTTCTCGTTCTCGCAGCGATTGGTCTATGGATTTTTGCATCGCCTTCTTCTTCAAAGGGGGCTTCCGTTTTGGAGGCCTCCCCAGTTTCCGGTTTGGTTTCAGAGACGCTGGAAGACGCGAATGGACCAGATCTTTATGAGGTACGTGAAGTCACGGCACCTTCGAGGCCACGTGCCGTGACTTCTGAGTCTAGACCGCTGCCTCAGGTTCGACTGCAACGCGTTGCCTTGATGGTGGCTGTGCCTGAGGGAACCAGGAGTCTCCAGAAGTTTATAGCTTCGTCTGACAGTTCTATGAGGATTCTTGATCCAACGATTTCATATCTGGGAGTACTGGCTGGCAAAGCCTTAAATGGAGAGGTGTCGCGTTTGCGAGTTGTTGCAGCAAGCGGTGGCATGGCAGACGCTTTGCGTGAAGCACCACCACTTCACGTATTACGTGAGCCCAAAGAAGCTGCTGGACGGTATGCAGCGCTGGTCAAAGCTTTGAGGGCCTCTGGTGCCAGCAGTCAGGATGCAATCTTGAGCAGCCTTACATCCCAGCCCGCTGTGACAGTAGAGCTTCAGGATGCTGTGGAGTTTCGTGCCTTAGGTCGATTCCTGGAGCTGCTAGCTGCATTTGAGACGGCGGTTAAGCTCCGGAACGATTTGGCACAGGACTAGCAGTAACATCCGAGTCCTCCGTCAGGTGGCTTTTAGATGGCCGGCAGTTGCCATGCTTCTATCGTTCTGTCTCTATTGGCAGTGATAAGGAGGTTGTTAGTTCGTGACAAAGTAAAGGCTTTAATCGGCGACGACATCGAAAGCTTCCCTAACCTCGACCCGTCTGACCGGAACACTTGGAAGGTGAGCTCGTCTGTTTGGGCAATGACGTAGTCCTTGGTAACAGCGAGCTCTTGGGCATCCACAGGGATCTTTTCCCACACCTCCGTGCCGTCCGGGCGGAATGCACCAAGTCCTGTGTGTCCGGCAAGCAGGATGGTGCTTGAGCCAGGAATTTTGGAGGCGTGCGTCGTTGGGAAGTCGAGGCGGTGAAGTACGGTGCCTCCCGAACTGTCGAATGTCAGGATCCCATCGGTTGTCACAACTATAGTGTGGCTTCCCTTCTGTCCGAAGAGAACCGTGTGCGGTTTGCCATCTACCCCAAATGTTTGGTTAAGAGTGCCGTCGGGAGTAATGGTGATTACTTGGTTAATCCCTTTTCTTGATGATCCCACGCCTATGATTCCCGTAGTGGGTTCAATCGCTACGCTGAGTGCGGCAATATAGTCTTTGGTGGGTCCCCACAATCGGCCCGTTCGATCGACCTTGAAAACGCGGCCCATACCGCTCGCATTTGTCGATCTGGCAACAAGCGTTGCTCCGTCATTGCTAAAGACCACCTGTTCAAGCTTTTGATTGTTGTCGAGCGCCACGGGCCTTTGCCACACATTTGATCCATCTGGGTTAAGCAGGAGAAGGTCGAACGCGTACGCCGCAATCAAGGATCCGGACGGGTCAATAGCAACGTGGGCTAACGGTATTCCGAGGTTGTTGTTCCATTGGGGGCGCCCTTGCATGTCGTACGACACCACATCACCTCTTCGGCTGATTGCAATGACAAGATCTCCATGATCTGCTGCAGTGAGGTCAGATATCTCGAATTCGGTTTGGCGGGCCCATAAGCGTTCTGTCCATGATCCGGTTGCAGGCGGTCGTATCTCCGTTAGGTTCAGATCAAGATCGATAACCTCTGCAATGCTTGCTTCAAAGCCCTCGGAGATCCATTCCTGAGCCGAGGCATTGGCCGCATCGATCGTGGAAAACCTGTTCCCCTCCACCCACTGGTTGTACATTGGCGACATACGGATTTCTGCTAGCCGTGATCCGATTCGTGCTCTTGCTTCAACTTCATCAGCAAACTCGCCGATAAAGACTGCAAACATGGGCACCCTGTGTGGGTTGATCTGGAATTCCCCAAGATCCAGAAGCATTTGCCGAAAGCCTGCGCTGGCGATCCCTGGAGAAGTCGTGTGTAAGTTGTCAACGAAGCTCATGAGGGATGCCCGAGAGCGTTGTGCCAACGTGATCACGTGGACCAGGAGTTCCGGTTTTCTGGATTCCTTGTAGCTTCTGGTTGTTCGGATGATGTCGACTAAGCCGTCAATCGCAGCAGCTAGATGGTGGTGGCCGATTCTGGAATCTGGAGGTGGTGGCAAGGCGATCAAATTTTGCGAAAGATGTTCAATTGAATCGAACTGAGCGGTGATAGCACTCACATATTGGGTTGTAGATTGTGTTTTTGAGTCGAGTGATCTGGTGTTTACTTCAAGTGCGCGAAGAGTTTTAATCGCGCCGGCGACCAGCTTGAAAGCAGGCTCCCAATAGTGGGGAGGGCGTGGCTCAATGGGGAGGGGCTCATGATCAGCACAGGCCATGGCTACCAGGCTGGTCGTTATTACTGCCAGCGAATGTCTTCGAGAGACTTGCACGGCGACCGAACGAGATATCTATCGAGAGGCCGTCGTGGCAGCTGTGGCGTTGCCACGGAGTGACCACGGGGTTGCCGAGACAATATGTATAGGCCGCGTGTTACCAGGCAAAAGGCCTTCGGCGTCGGGTAGAAAAACCAGCTTGTTTGTTCGGGTTCTTCCACGCCATCGGGGTTCGTTGATAGAGGCTTTGCTTGGTACGAGTTCTTCTAGCAAGACATCAGTCGTCGACCCTACGTATCGCCGATTTATATCTTCTGCTATTTCCGTTTGGGTTTTTTCGACCTCGTGGAGTCGACGCATTTTTTCTTCAGCCGGGACGTTATCCTCCCATCCATCAGCAATAGTGCCGTGACGTTTTGAAAAGGCTGCGACGTGGACCTGGTCAAATTGAAGATCGTTGATCAGTTTCAAGGAGCCTTCAAAATGGTTCTTGGTCTCACCGCAGAAGCCAACGATCACATCGGTCGTCAGAGCGATGTTTGGCACTACTGAACGAAGCATGTCGATGGTTTCTCGATAAAACCCTACGCTGTACCCTCGAGCCATTCGCTTAAGCGTTACGTCGTGCCCGGCTTGAACCGGAAGATTTATTTCTTCGCAAACACTCGGGATGTCACGAATTGCCTCCGCTAGCTGTCGGGTCATGTAACGCGGATGGGCAGTGGTGAAGCGAATTCGTTTGATACCGTCGATAAGATCAACGGCTTCCAAGAGATCTGGAAAACTCTTGCCGCCCATGTCCTCTCCGTACGCGTTGACGATTTGACCTAGGAGCGTGATCTCTCGCGCTCCTGCGTCTCGAAGCTGACATATTTCTTGGACGATCTCATCGATAGGTCGACTCCGTTGAGCTCCCCGTCTAAAGGGGACAATGCAGTAGGTGCAACGTTTGTCGCAGCCGTATATGACGTTTACGAACCGGCATGGCGATCCATCAGCAATGTCCCTGTGAGCCTCCACATCTTCATACAAGTCCGAATCAGCGGGGGCAGTTCTCGCAAGGGCGGAAAGTAGAGGCTCGGCGTTGAGAGTGTCGAACGCCACGTCTACCGGTTGGAGGTGGGGCTCCAATTCGCTTGCGGCAGCATGCACAGTGCACCCGGTTAGTCCTACCACCAAGTGTGGCTTGTTCTTTTTTAACCCCTTGAGCATGCCGAGCATGCCCCATACCTTGCGGTCAGCGTTCTCACGGACGGCACAGCCGTTCACGACAACGGCGGTTGCGTCTTGCAAGGTGTCCGCAGAGGAGTGACCTGCAGTGAAAAGTTCACGCTGGATACGCTCTGTATCGGCCTGGTTCATCTGGCAACCAATGGTCCAGACAAACACTCGGTGGGCTGTAGTTGAAGTGGGCGACACTGGAACTGCCTTATATAGCTAAATGGGACTGGAATGCCGCATTGCTATGATAACGCTTAGAGCTCGGTTGGCGGATGTGCATAAAGTAGAGGTGCTATGGGTAGCGTACACAAACTTCGGGACCACCCCGCCATTGTTTCGTTTCTGGTTCTCTCGCTTGTATTGATAGGTCTTGTTCTTTTGGTTTCGATGGGGCGTGCTCTGGGTCTTATCCAATATCTCGGCCTAATGGCTGTTTCAATCGCGACGGCTGCGTTTGCAGTAGTTTTGATGGGCGAGGACGGTGAGCCCGATTCCTAAGGCTGATGGGCCTGTTTTTGTCACCGGTGCGGGTGGTCAGCTTGGGCGTGAGCTTCACTATAAATGTAAGAGTGAGGATGTTCCGGTAGTTGCCTTGGCTCGCGGTCAAGTTGACATAACAAATGCTGAAGCGGTTGAGCGAGCGATGCGTGAAAGCCGGCCTAGTCTGGTGATTCACGCGGCGGCAGCTACCGATGTCAACGGATGTGAAGAGCATCGGAGGGCGGCGTATCGTGTCAACGTGCTAGGGACGTGGAATGTTGCTAGATCAGCCGCCAATGTTGGCGCGGCCATGGTGTATGTCAGCACAAACTATGTCTTTGATGGACGTAAGCTCGGACCATATTTTGAGTATGACGATACGGGGCCCCTAAATGCCTATGGAGCTACGAAGCTTCAAGGCGAGGCAGTTGCTCGTCAGGTGCATGATCGATTGTATGTGGTTAGGACGAGCTGGCTGTACGGCCGCTGGGGCAACAACTTTGTGCGTCGATTTTTGGACGTGGATTCCTCGGACGGACCTCTTCGCTACGTAGGCGATCAGGTAGCTAACCCGACTAATGCCGGAGATCTTGCCGTTGGGATTCTTCAACTTTGTGAAACAGGTGCGTTTGGCGTGCATCATCTTGTCAATGACGGTGCGACGAGTTGGTATGGCTGGGCTGCTGCTGTGCTGTCTAATCTAGGGCGTGATGACGTAACTCTTGAGGAAATTTCTGGGGATGAGTTTCTTAGATCTGCGGAAGTTCCCAAAAACTCTGAGCTAGCAAATGAAATGGCGCGGTCAGTGGGGGTCACGATGCGACCGTGGACTGAAGCACTGGCCTCTCATATCCGGGCTGTAGTTGAGTAGTCAGAGGTGATTGAGCAAGAGCCGTCTGAGACCCCTGGTTGGTCTGTTGTAATCCCTACCTGGAACGGTCGCCATCTACTTGAAGAAGCTTTGAGGGCGCTTGACAAGCAATCTCTAGGAAACTTTGAAATTATCGTTGTTGATGATTCTTCTGATGACGATACGGTTGAATGGATTCGGGGGAACCGACCATGTGACGTTCTTATAGAGCTACCAAGTCGTAAGGGGCTTGCGGTTGCGCTCAATCGAGGAATCGAATCTGCAAATGCTCCATTTGTTGCGCTACTCAATAACGACGCCGTGCCTGATGTTGATTGGCTCATGGAGTTTGACAATGCCTTCCGAGCTGAACCAGAAGTTAGTTTTCTCGCAGCACGGATTCGACTTTATGACGATCCGTCTCGTTTGCACGCCGCTGGGGATACGTATTCGAGGTCTGGGCTCCCTGGGAATCGTGGTGTATGGGATCCAGATGGCGGTGAGTATCTAGAGTCGCGTTACGTGTTTGGCGCATGTGCGGCTGCTGCAGCTTACCGACGCGAACTTTTTGAGGATGTGGGTTTGTTTGACGAGGATCTTGTGATGTATTGCGAGGATGTGGATTTGGATTGGCGTGCGCAACTGGCTGGGCATCGGTGTCTGTATGTTCCAGCTGCGATTGTTCGTCATCGGCTAAGCGCTACTGCGGGCGGTGTTCTAGCCAGCTATTTGGTGGCGAGAAATCGTCCCTTGGTAGCTGTGATGAACCTGCCGGCCTTTGTATGGCGGCGTTCGTGGTGGCGCGTGGTTGGGGCACAACTTAAACTTAGTATTCAGGCGCTGCGTGCTATACGTGGCCAAGCGGCGCGGGCGACATTGGCTGGGCAGTTTGCTGCGATGCCGCTTTTGTTTAAGGCCTGGCGCAAACGTGTTAGCCGACAGAAAGCTCGGAGAGCATCGGACGCCTATATCGAATCGATTCTCGTACGGTAATGATTGCGGAGGAAAAAGACATGGGGTTTCTTCGGCGGATTTTCGGCGGCAGTGGTTCTGAAAAAGATAGTGGGCCGACGGACACGGCGTGGCATTTTTATGTGAAGAGTAAACATGCTGATGAAATCATTGATGTCCGAGTGGATCCTGACAACGATCTATCGCCTGAGTTTGATGGGGCTGGCGATGGGGCCTCTCACTATACGGCCAACAAAGATATTGTCGGAGGAAAGAGTTTCAAAACGATCAATTTGCATTTGATATTTGACACTACGCGTTCCTTCACAGGTGATTACACGATAGATGGTGGTGAATTGGTGGATAAGGCCCAATATGACGCTTGGAGAGCTACAGAAGAGGCCGTGGTCGTTGGGGATACTGATTCGAGCAGCGACTGATCGTTAGGGCGGCTGCGGCTGGGCGCTATGAGCTGAGGTTCGCGATGTTTGTTGGCAGATATGTAGTTATTGTCCCGGTGATAGCAGTGATACTTGTGGGGGCTTTAGCTGCCAGTCGAGAGCCTCTGGTTGCTTTTGTTGGGGCACTAACAATTCTTGGCCTTCTTCTAAGTATTGCGAGGCCGCTAAATGGACTTGCGATTGCTACATGCGTAGGCCTCCTGGCTCCTTTTCTTGTGGTTCCGCAGAGGTTGGGTTTACAGCCACCAATCCTCGATTTACTTGTCATTGGGGCGTTTGTGGGGATAGCTACGCGTTTCAATAGAGATGGTTTTGGATTACTTCCTCGATGGTTGCTTGTGCTTGTTGTTATAGCTGCTGGGTGGCCGATAATCGCGAGTTTGGCTGCGTACTCAGGCCGGGCGGAGTGGCAAAGCTGGCAGTTCGCGTTAAAACTATCGATGTACACTGCGACGCCGTTGATAGTGGCGCTGGCACGCCCTTCCCGTCGGTCGGTTCAATGGTTCGTGGCACTAGTGGGGTATGGAACGGTGCTTCAGGCAATCTTCGCGATTTCGCTCTTTTGGATGGGTGAGGCTGGAATCGCTGTTCTTGGGCGTCTTGGGTCGGTCGGTTATCCCGCGTCTGAAATTGCTCGATTCTTGCCAGACCAGGTGACACCACGAGCTACCGGTTTAATGGTTGATCCTAATGTTCTCGGAGTGAGCTTGGCAGCAGGACTTCCATTTTTGATTTACCGGTTGCGTGGAAGACGTTCATCAGGGGTGTTTGCGTTGCTCGGTTCTTTTCTGGTCGTCGTCGCACTTGCTCTGACTATTTCTCGATCGAGTTGGATATCGGCAGCAGTTGGAATGTTGGTATGGATAGCTGTTGGTCGGCCGAGAGTGGCAATTCTGGCTGCTACCTTCCTCACAGGGTGCATAGCAGTCTTGCCAATAGAAATGTTTGCACGGCTGCGTGAAGGATTTACAGCGACAGATCCTTCATCCGCTCTGCGCGTAGAAGAGATTCGAGAAGCTTTTCGGGTTGTGCGCAGGTTTCCGTGGTTTGGTGTGGGGTATGGGGCCTCGCCTCACCCCGATATCTTCATTGGTGTTTCGAACGCGTGGCTTTGGTTAGCTGAACGTGCGGGGATTTGTGCTGCGGTGTTGCACCTAGCGCTGATTGGCACGACTGTTCGGTTAATGCTGGATCGGGTTAGGCGGGAGCCGCTTTTGAGGCCACTGCTTGCTTCGCTCACCGCGTTTTCCGTAGCTGGAATGTTTGATCATCACATCGTCAGTTTTCCACACTTGGTGTTTTTGCTTGGAGGCGTCGTTGGTTTGAGCGTCGTCGTTTTACGTTCCCCAGCTCGTGATGCTCCATGAAGAAAGTTTTGATTGATGGTCGCATGCTTCGATACGACTATGCGGGAATCGGACGGTACATATGGAATCTTCAAGCGGCTATAGCGCAGGATCGGGAGACGGAGTTAGATGTTGAGGTGCTACTCGATCGTCGGAGTCGATTGAGCGAGGAGCCAGCGCTTCCAATTAGAAGGGTGATTGCTCCGGTACGAAGCGGTATTGAAGGCGTTTTGCTTTTCCCAAGTATTCGTGCCATGGATCTTGTGCATTTCCCGGATCATGGTGTTCCCATCGGAGTGAAAAAGCCCTCTGTGGTGACGGTGCACGACGTTTCATTCCTTGGTCATCCAGAAACCCACTCACTACAGAGCCGACGCCACTACGCTGAGGCGATCAAAAGCCTTCGGCGAGCGGATCAAGTCATTGCGGTTTCTGCGCATGTGCGAGCCTTGCTTTTGGATCGAGGACTTGCTGATTCCGAGAGAATTACGGTGGTTCCGGAAGCGTCCGGATTACGTCATGATGTTCCTATGCGTGATGGACTTTGGCCGGCTCCCTATGCGGTGGCCGTAGGCACGATTCAACCTCGAAAAAACATTGAGATTGCAAGTCTTGCGTTTGGCGAATCCAAGTTTTCTTCTTACGGCACGCTTCTTGTAATCGGAGCCGTTGGTTACAGAGGATCCGAGATCGTTCGCAGTGTTCGGGCTGGGAACAATGCCGATCGTGTCAGGTTTGTTGGGCGTGTAAGCGATGCTGTCTTGCATGGCCTGGTTGCGAATGCAGAATTTCTGCTCGCTGCATCTTTGGATGAGGGCTTTGGGCTTCCTGCTTTAGAGGCGATGTCACTCGGCGTACCTGTTGTTGCTTCAACGGGAGGGGCGTTGCAAGAGCTTGTGGGGGACGCAGGGTTGCTTGTGGATCCGATGGATCCTGAGTCCATAAGGGCGGCGATTGACAAGTTGGCTGAAGACGCTCAACTAAGAGATGAGCTTCGGCAGCGCGGCCTCCTAAGAGCCTCTAGGTACACATGGTCACGGACTGCACGAGAGACCTTGGCTGTGTACGAAATGGTCGCATGAAGATTCTCGCTGTTACCTCGGCTTCGCCATGGCCGCCAGTGCATGGAGCTGCTATTCGTAATGGCTTGCTTCTTGAAATGCTGGCGTCAGAACACGAAGTTGATCTGGTTTATCTAAAGGCACCGCATACGACGGAGACGCTGAGCCCGTCTTCGTTGGGTCGAGTTGTGGGGGTTGTTGCGAAGGAGCCTTCCCTGTCTCGTCGTGTCGCAGTCGGTTTGCGCCAAGGGGTCCCTGACTTGCTGGTGCGACATGCTTCCTGGGCACTGAGGGGTCGGGTGCAGATGCTGCTAACCCAGAATAGGTATGAGGTCGTGCATGTGGCACAAGCGCAATTGGCGCCGCTTGTGCAAGATGTGAAATCCATGTTTCCAGAGGAACATAGCGGCCCACATGTCGTCTATGACGCTCACAATGTGGAATGGATGCTCCAGGAGGGTCTAAGCAACACAAGTAGAGGGCTTCGGCGATTGTGGGCGCGGCGTCAAAAAAGTCTTTTAGCGAAGGTTGAGTCCTGGCTTGCGCAGACGGCTGACTTAGTGTTGGCTTCATCATTGTCAGATAAGAGTGCGTTTGAGTTGCTTGGAGGAAGGTCAGTGCTCCATCTTCCTCATCCGATCTTGCCGAAAGTGTCCACCTCGGAATCTGAGGTTCGTAATGAGCAACCGACTTTTCTATTTGCTGCCAATTTCTTTTATCGTCCAAACGTATTGGCAGCGGATTGGCTCTTTGCTTCTGTGTGGAAAAAAGTGCTTCGAAAAATCCCCGAGGCTCAACTCCGGATTGTAGGTCCGGGCTCGGAGAATCTTAGGAATGGACTTCCGGTGCGGGCTTCCATTGGAGGGACGGTTGACGACATTGACTCGGAATATCATCGTGCCTGGGTAGCGGTGTCGCCAACCGAGGTGGCTGCTGGTGCCCCATATAAGGTTTTGTCGGCGTTAGCTGCTAAGCGCCCTGTAGTTGTTCGAGAGTCCGGTTACGTGGGTCTTCCAACGGCGTCGGATATTGGAGTGGCAATGACCTCGACAGCTGATAACTTTGCGAATGAGTTGATTCGGTTGGTGACGGATGCTGTTGCATACGAATCTGCAGTGACACTTGGAGTTGAATACCTGGAGAAATTTCACAGCGTCGATGTTCTTAGGCCGTTAATTCTTGACGCGTACGCGCACATTGGGGCGCCAGAGAAAAGCGGCGTTGATTCGTGACAGTTGCTGTATGCGCCACAGTAAAAAACGAAGTTGAGGAGATTGCAGAGCTTGTCCAGAGCCTTAAGGCTCAGTCGTTTGCTGCCCACCAGTTGGTGATCATTGATGGTGGTTCAGACGACGGAACCTTAGAGGCGCTCCGTGAAGCTACGCGTGATGACGATCGCTTTCTTGTTAAGTGCGCGGTCGGTTCTAATATTGCGGCTGGTCGCAATTTGGCTATAGCTGAAACCGAAGCTTCTGTGATCGCGATTACTGATGCTGGCCTCCACAGATCGACCAACTGGCTTCAATCTCTCGTCAGTACGCTTGAATCTGACCCATCTGCGGCTGGTGCTTTTGGGTATGTCCTTGCATCGCCTGAGACGACATTTGAAGCGGCGTTGGGCGCTGTCGTGTTGCCGCTTCCTCATCAACCGCGGCCTGAACGATATCCACCGAGTAGTGGCTCGGTTGTTTTTCGCAGGTCATGGCTTGACCGTGTTGGTGGTTATCCAGAGTGGCTCGCTCATGGCGAAGACCTGTGGCTTGATCGAGCTATTTGGGCTGAGGGAGGTTTTTTTCGGCATGCGAGGTCGGCAGATGTTGGCTTCAGGCCACGGCGCTCTGCTGGTGCTTTTTTCCGTCAGTATTTCAATTATGCAGTGGGTGATGGTCAAGCAGGAATGCTATGGGCGAAACATTTGATCAGGTTTGCTTCGTATGTATTGGGCGTCATCTTGCTTTGCTTGTGGTCGGCCGTGTCTCTGTCAGTGCTTGTTGTGTTGATGGGTGTGTATTTTTCAGCCAGTTTTCGCCGGGCTTCCACCATGAATCGCTTAGCTTCGGTTCCTAATCCGGTGCGAGTGCTTGCATTGATTCCCTGTTTGAGGGTGCTTGGGGATTTGGCGAAGATGATGGGTTTTGTCGTGGGGGCTACTCGGTGGAGGCCTGGTCGATGAGTGCTGGGCCAGATCTGGCAATTGTAATTACGACCTATGACGTTCGGGATCTTCTTTTGAGGTGCTTAGACGCTCTTAAGAAAGCTACGGGTTCCCTGCGTGTAGAGGTCGTCGTCATCGACAACGGGTTTCAGGATGACTCGTGGCAGTCATTAGTTAAACGTGGCGACGTGCGAGCCGTGAGAGGTTCATCTGACCTGGGTTTTGGCGGTGCTAATAACATTGGGGCACAAGTGACTCAGGCGCCGATTATTTTGTTCCTCAATCCAGACACTGAACCAGAGCCTGATTCAATCCAGCTTTTGACCGAAGCTTTGGCGCGTCGGCCTGATGTGGCGGTGGTTGGGCCGTTCTTATATCTGGATGATGGACGCTTGGATCCGGCGGCTCGACGAAACTTTCCAAACCCTGTTAATGCTATGCATAGGTTTTTGGGAGCGTCCCGAACTCTTGGCAAGTTGCTAACTCGACCATACAACGAGCCTCCGGTAGCGGGTTGTGAGGAGGATGTTGTGGATGCTGTGTCCGGTGCATGTTTGTTGGTGAGACGAGAGGCGTTTGAAGAAATAGGAGGATTCGACCCTCGATATTTCATGTATGGGGACGACCTTGATTTGCAGCGACGGATATTCGATTGTGGCTGGAAAGCACTTTATCTGCCGACCGCTCGGGTTCGTCATCGCAAACGGAAATCTTCACAGCAGAGGCCACTGCGCACACGGTTTGAGTTTTACCGATCAATGTGGATTTATTATCACTCCCACCATGGAGCCGATCCGCTGTTAGTCAAGGCTAGTGTTTCGGTAGGAATCATTCTGTTTGGAGCGGCCGCAGTGTTTCGACGAATGCTGCCTGGGCGGTTGGGGTTTTAGGATGATGCGGAAGTGACTTGGGTGCGGAGGAACTGGGGCGGGATAGTTTCGGCGGTTTCTTTACTTACGGATTTACTTGGTTTGTTTTTGGGGATAGCGCTGGCTTACTACGCTCGTTATCGGTTTGGATGGTTTAGCGACCCTGCCCCAGCACGGTTTCTTTTCTTGGTTCCAGTGGTGTTTTGTTTTCTTGGGTCGTCGGTGGTTGGTGGACTCTTGCTGGGACTGTACTCCCGTTATCGTACAGCTGGACTGCTTGACCGGATGGCGAGGAGCGTGGGGATGGTGGCTATCGGATCTGTTTTAACTGTGGGGGCGACATTCTTTCTTTTCATCGATCGGATAGAAGTTGTCCGCGAGATTGTGTTGCTTGCCTGGTTGTTGGGCTCAGTGTTTGTTGTCGTGGGCCGGTCAAGCCTTTCGATGATCCTTCGGATGATTGCGTCAAAGGGTTTGGGTGTTCAACGTGTTCTTATTATCGGTGCTGGTGCCGAGGGTCAGGAGTTGGCCGGACGTCTTGTGAGTGATCCTAGCCGGCGATACAAACTTGTGGGATTTCTTGATGACTTAGTGACTGCAGTTCCCGGGGCTGGTCAACATCTAGGTGTTCTGGGACGTTTGGATGTTCTGGGTAACGCGATTCTTGAGCATGAGATTGACAAGGTGATGATTGCGATCCCATCCCTGTCGCATGAAAAACTTCTAGGGATCCTCGCGGATGCTGAAGCATCCTATGCCGACGTCTGGCTTCTTCCTGACTTGTTTCAGTTGATGGTTTCACCTGTTATCGAAGGTGGGATGCGTGGACTTCCACTTATAGCTGTGAACGAAATTAGGTTGCGAGGTTTGAGTCGTTTGACAAAACGGTTGTTGGACATCGTGGTTGGCATGGTTTTTCTCACCCTGGCTTCCGTCCCAATGGTTTTGATTGGGGTGGTGATCAAGATTGACTCTAAGGGGCCAGCTTTTTATGTGCAGCGTCGAGTGGGTCGAGACGGCAGGGAATTTTCTATTTTGAAGTACCGGACAATGGTGGACGGTGCTGACGAATATGGGCAAACATGGACGGTGGACGATGATCCACGACAGACCCGTTTCGGACGATTCCTACGGAGGTACTGGATTGACGAGCTTCCTCAGCTGATCAATGTAGTGAAAGGGGACATGAGTCTGGTTGGTCCTCGACCTGAGCAACCTGACTATGTGTCGCAATTCACGAGTGAATTTTCGCGTTATATGGTCCGACATCGTGAGCGCGCAGGTATGACTGGTTGGGCTCAGGTCAACGGAAGGCGTGGCGACTCTTCGATTAGCGAGAGGACGCGTTTCGATATTTACTATGTCGAAAACTGGTCCATCTTGTTTGATCTCCGGATCTTGCTTCGCACCGCTGTGATGGTTGTGAGGGGTGATGCTAGGTAGATCGATCGTGCAAGGAGCCTGTATTTCTCGGCGTGGCTTGCTTAGGGTCTTTGCGGCCACTGGTTGTGTCACTTTGGCTGGTTGTGGGGATGTCGATCCCGGCCAACCGGAATCTCCAGTTTTAGCTGTCTCGTACGAACCCCCGGTGGGGCAGGCGGTGCCTGCACAGGTGCCTCTCCCTTTAAATGTTTTTTCCTTCGCTGGCGGTGGAAATTCCGAGGGGGTAAGTGGAATAGGACTGGCTAGTGGTGTCATATTTCCTGACGTGGGGGGATTGGCTGGTGGGCCAGACGGGACGGCATACATTGCTGACTCGATGGCTAATCGTGTTTACCGAGTGCGCCCTGACGGTGTGATTGAAGAATTTGCTGGTGTTGGAATTCGAGGTCACGGCGGTGATGGTGGAGAAGCTCTGAAGGCAGTTTTTTCAAACCCGGGCAGGCTGTTGTCGGATCAAAATGGCTCTGTCTTTGTTGCCGAATCCGAGCGTGTCCGAAAGATCAGTTCTCGAGGGATTGTCTCTACGATTCTTGGTGATGGGCAGCCAGGAATTCACGGCGATGGCGGGCTTTCTGTATATGCACGTACCGCTGGTAATGCGGGCATGGCGATCGATGGTGGTGGGAGTTTGTTTGTTGCTGAAAGAGCTGCTCACCGGGTGCGCAGGATTGATCCTCGTGGGGTTGTAACGACAGTTGCTGGAAATGGACGTGCTGTTAGTGGGGGGGACGGTGGTCAAGCGGTCGACGCTTCTCTTAATCAACCCGTTGATTTGGATATTGACACCGAAGGGAATCTCTTGATTGCCGAACTGGGTGGGAACCGGATTCGCCGGGTTTTGGTCGATGGTGTCATAGAGACTGTTGTTGGCATAGGTGTGGCGGGTAGTGGCGGTGATGGTGGGCCGGCTCGCAAGGCCGAGCTAAACGGGCCACAGGGTGTGGCGGTGGATTCGAGTGGCGCGATATTTGCTGCTGATAGTAACAACCGGCGAATCAGACGCGCTTCCATGGAGTGGTCTATCGAAACTGTTGCTGGTGGGGGGGATTTAGAGTGTGAAGGTGCGCCAGCGAGTCAGGTGCGTTTGGACCTTCCTCTTGATGTCGTGGTGACCATGGATGGTCGCTTGTTGGTCGTCGAGGATGGGTCTAATCGCGTTCGTGTGTTGACGCCATTGGTTGATGGGACTCTGAGTGGTCAGTTGGGTTGCGATCCGATTCCTCCAGGTGGTCCCGCATTGCCATCGGGGGTTGCGGTGGCCGTTACAGCGGTTCCTACTGCTACAGCGACTCCAACAACCCGATCGACTGCGACGGAACCTGCGACTTCCCCAGCTGTGATCGATGGGGTGAAGGAAC